>NZ_JAPYKM010000017.1:0-123598 GCF_029623465.1 Pseudomonas sp. RIT-To-2
GCTAAAGCCTCGGGCCCTGCGGCTGCCCTCTGGTCGACACCGGAAGAAGGCCCAGGCGCTTTATGGGGCGGCACATCAAAAGCAAAAGCAAAAGCAAAAGCAAAAGCAAGATCAAAAACGGAATCAAAAGCCAGGGCGCGGCCGCCCTCGCAGCGCAGCGTCAGCTTCTGCTGTGGCTTTTGCTTTTGCTGTGGCTTTTGATCTTGCTGTTGATCTACCGCCCCTTTAAGCGCCTGGGCCACCTTCCGGCGTCGACCGGGGGGCTGCCCGCAGGGCCCGAGGCTTCAGCCGAGGAACGGCCCCGGCAAGCTTCTATAGCCGGGGTCGTTTGCCCCCTGGTCGGCGTCGGAAGGTGGGTACCCGGAGCGCAGCGCAGGGCCCCAGCAGGGGCGAGCCCTTTTTGGTTACTTTTTGGGGCGACTGCCAAAAAGTGACCCGGCGTAAGGCCGGAACCGCCGGTGGTCGCGCCCAACCCATTGGATATGTGTGCGATCCCCTTAGAAGCGTGGCTTTAGAAGCGTGGCTTTTCAACCTGAGTACATAGCCCACAGCCCCCAGCGCAAAAAAAAACCGACCCTGAGGTCGGCTTTCTCTAGTCGCTGAACTTAACCCGCCCTGCGCAGCAACCACCACCCAAGCACCGCACACACCAACGACGGAATCACCACCGCCAGCAACGGCGGAAACCCGAACACCAGGCTCGACGGCCCGAGCAAGTCCTGCACGATACGGAAGGTAAAGCCCACCAGCACGCCAGTGAACACCCGCTGCCCAAGGGTAACCGAACGCAGCGGACCGAAGATGAACGAGATCGCCATCAGCACCAACGCCGCGGTCACCAACGGCTGCAGGATCTTGGTCCAGAACGCCAGCCAGTACTTGGTGTTGTTCAGGCCCTGGTCCGACAGGTAGTGAATGTAGCCCCACAGACCACTGATCGACAGTGACTCGGGCGCCATGATCACGGTGCTCAGCAACTGCGGAGTCACCGACACATCCCACTGTTCCGCAGGCGTGTTGACCACCTCGGTGCGGTCACCATGGAACACGGTGGTGGCCACGTCGGACAGGTTCCAGTGGCCATCGGTGTACTGGGCCTTCCTGGCGAAACTGGCGGTCTTGATGTGGCGCTCGTCATCGAAGGTGTAGCGGGTCACGCCATACAGCAGGCCAGCCGGCTGCACGGTGTTGATGTGAATGAACTGCTGGCCCTCGCGGTGCCACAGGCCATGGCGGCCGCTTTGCGCGTCGCCGATGCCCTGGGCCAGGGAACGATCTGCCTGGGCCTTGGCTTCCGTGACGGGCGCCACGTATTCACCGATCAGCAGGCCGCACACCATCAGCACCAGCATAGGCTTCATCACCGCCCAGACGATACGTGCGATGGACACACCCGCTGCGCGGATGATGGTCAGCTCACTGTTGCTGGCGAGGCTGCCCAGGCCGATCAGGCAGCCAATCAACGCTGCCATCGGCAACATGTCGTAAAGCCGGCGTGGGGCGGTCAGCAGCACATACCAGGAAATGTCCAGCAGGCCATAGGTAGCGCTGATGTCACTCATCTCGTCGATGAACGCGAACAGCGTGGCCAGGCCGAGGATAACCCCCAGCACGGCCAGGATGGCCATCAGCACACTGCTGCCGATGTGGCGGTCGAGCTTAACCATGGGCCACCTCCGTCGCCGCGCGACGGCTGGCCAGTTTCAGGCGCAGCGGCTCCCAGTACATCAGCCCAAGGCCGATGATCAGGAACAGCCCGTGCACCCACCACAGCCCCAAGGCCGAATGCAGCCTGCCCTTCTCCATGGCGCCACGGGCGGAAATCAGGACGGTGAGGTAGGCCATATACAGAAGAATCGCCGGCAGCAGCTTGAGGAAACGACCCTGGCGCGGGTTGACCCGTGCCAGCGGGACCGCCATCAGGGTCACGATGAACACCAGCAGCGGCAGCGACAGGCGCCATTGCAGCTCGGCCTTGTCGTCGGACTCGCCGCTGAACAGCTTGCTGCTGGGAATGGCGTCACGGTCGGTGACTTCTTCACTGACTTCGGGCTTGGGCAGCATCACGCCGTAGGTCTGGTACTGAATGGCGCGGTAGTCGGCCTGGCCGGGGATGCCATCGTAACGGTAGCCGTTGTCCAGGATCAGGTAGCGGCTGCCATCGGGGCGGCGCTCCTGACGGCCCTTCTCACCCAACAGCAGGGTGATGCCGCGGTCCTTGGCGTCCTGGCCCAGGCGCTTCTGCGAAATGAACACGCCTCCCAGGTTGATGCGGTCGTCACTCATGGTCTCGGTGTAGGTCACCCGGCTCTCATCGCGCAAGGCCTGGAAACGGCCAGGCTCGAGGGTGTCGAACTCGGTCATGGCGTCCTGCTGGTTGAGCACCTGGGAAAACTGCTGCGCACCCAGGGGCGCCAGGCTCAGGCTAAGCCAGGCGACGAGGATGGCCACCACCGTGGCCGGGGCCATGGTGTAGGCCAGCAGGCGCTGCTGGCTCATGCCAGTGGCGGCCAGCACGGTCATTTCACTTTCCAGGTACAAGCGGCCATAGGCCAGCAAGATACCCAGGAACAGGCCAAGGGGCAGGATCAACTGCAGGAAACCCGGCAGGCGATAGCCCATGATCAGGAACAGCACGCCTGGGTCCAGGGCGCCCGAGGCGGCCTGGGCCAGGTACTTGACGAAGCGCCCGCTCATGATGATCACCAGCAGTACCGCGCTGACGGCACTGAGGGTGAGCATGACTTCACGGGACAGATAGCGGAAGACGATCAAACCAGACACTCCAGGGTTGTCAGGCTCAGACGGCCGAACAAGGGATACATAGCGGCCACTCCGGTGGCAGGCGCGCGCAGGGCGAACCGTGGAAAAAGTCGGCGCATTATCCTGTGATTGGGCCTGCCTGTCACTTCGCGTGCGCATACAGTTGCGCAAACCCGCGCCCAAGGGTTGTCAGGGCGCGTCGGCAAGGCTCAAACTGGGGACTTTGGCCTGGCCGCCACAGGGTCGAGCCAGGCAGTTTCACTTTGGCGCATCCCATTAGAGGCCGCGCACACCGACAGTTCATTAGGGGACCCGGAAATGGAATTGGTTGTAAAAAGCGTAAGCGCTGAAAGCCTGAAGACCGCGACCCTGGTCGTCGCCGTTGGCGAAGGTCGTGTACTGGGCAATGTCGGCAAGAAAGTCGACGAACTCAGCGGCGGCGCCCTGACCACCGTGCTCAAGCGCGGTGACCTGACCGGCAAGCCGGGCCAGACCCTGTTGCTGCACAGCCTGCCCGGCCTCAAGGCCGAACGCGTGTTGCTGGTGGGCACCGGTGCCGACGAGCTGCTGGGCGACCGCGCCTGGCGCAAACTGGGCGCCGCCGTGCTGGGTGCGCTGAAGAACCTGGGCGGCACCGACGCCGTGCTGGCGCTGGACGAACTGGGGGTCAAAGGCCGCGATGCCTACGGCAAGGCGCGCCTGCTGGCCGAGACCCTGCAGGACGGCGAATACGTGTTCGACCGGTTCAAGAGCAAAAAGGCCGAGCCTCGCGCCCTCAAGAAAGTCACCCTGCTGACCGACAAGGCCAGCCAGGCTGACGTAGAGCGCGCCGTGGCCCACGCCAGCGCCATCGCCACCGGCATGAGCTTCACTCGCGACCTGGGCAACCTGCCGCCCAACCTGTGCCACCCTACGTTCCTTGCCGAGCAGGCCAAGGAACTGGGCAAGGAGCACAAGAACCTCAAGGTCGAGATCCACGACGAGAAGAAACTCAAGGAACTGGGCATGGGCGCTTTCCTGGCCGTGGCTCAGGGCAGCGAACAGCCACCGCGCCTGATCGTGCTCAACTACCAGGGCGCGAAGAAGTCCGAGAAGCCGTACGTGCTGGTGGGCAAGGGCATCACGTTCGACACCGGTGGCATCAGCATCAAGCCTGCGGCCGGCATGGACGAGATGAAATACGACATGTGCGGCGCCGCCAGCGTGTTCGGTACTCTGCGTGCCGTGCTGGAACTCAAGCTGCCGGTCAACCTGGTGTGCCTGCTGGCCTGCGCGGAGAACATGCCCAGCGGCAGTGCCACTCGCCCGGGCGACATCGTCAGCACCATGAGCGGCCAGACCGTGGAAATCCTCAATACCGACGCCGAAGGCCGCCTGGTGCTGTGCGACACCCTGACCTACGCCGAGCGCTTCAAGCCCCAGGCGGTGATCGACATCGCCACCCTGACCGGCGCCTGCATGGTAGCCCTGGGTGCGCACACCTCGGGCCTGATGGGCAACAACGACGAACTGGTGGAACAATTGCTGGAAGCTGGCAAGGCCGCCGACGACCGCGCCTGGCAACTGCCGCTGTTCGATGAGTATCAGGAACAGCTGGATTCGCCGTTCGCCGACATCGCCAACATCGGCGGCCCCAAAGGCGGCGCCATCACCGCAGGCTGCTTCCTGTCGCGCTTCGCCAAGAGCTACCACTGGGCACACCTGGACATCGCTGGCACCGCCTGGGTCAGCGGCGGCAAGGACAAAGGCGCCAGCGGCCGCCCGGTGCCCCTGCTGACCCAGTACCTGCTGGACCGCGCCGGCGTTTGACACACCTGGCCGGACTGCCCCGGCAGGACCGGGCAGTCCGGCCCCACGTGTGATAGGACCGAAATGACCAAAGTCGATTTCTATATTCTGCCCAGCCCGCTGCCTGCGGCGCGGCTGGATTTCGCCTGCAAGCTGGTGGAAAAGGCCTGGCGCCTGGGCCACCGGGTGTATCTGCACTGCAGCGACGCCGCGCAGCGCGAACAGCTCGATGCGCGCCTGTGGGCCTTCAAGGGCGAAAGTTTCGTGCCCCACAGCCTGGCAGAGGAAGACCCCGAGGCAGTGATCGCCCTGGGCCTGGCCGACGCCCCCGCGTCCCACCAGGACCTGCTGGTGAACCTGGACCTCAAGGTGCCCGCCTTCGCCGGCCGCTTCGCCCGCGTGGCCGAAGTGGTGGTCGAAGACCCTGCTATTCGTCAGGCGGCACGGGAGAGTTTCCGTTTCTACCGCGAACAGGGCTATCCTCTGCAAGATCACCGCTTACAGCGACTCTGAGCCAACGATGGACACTGCGAAAAAAATGCCCAAGTCCGCGCACCTGCTGGATGACCTCGAATCGATCCGCAAGCTGCTCGGCGACGACACCCTGCAACCGCCGCTGCTGACCGAGACCGTGGTCAGCGACGAACAGATCCCCCTGCTCTTCGACCAGCTCGAAGCACAGACCCAGGCCGAGGCCGAGGCCGCCGCCATGAAGCCAGCCCCTGAACCACCCACCCCGGCACAGAACCGCCAGGACACCCTGCTGCACCTGGACGCCGAACTGCGCGCTGCCGCCCAGTTGATCATGCAGGACGTGATCGACGACTTCGCGCCGCACATCGAAACCGAAATCAAGCGCCGCCTCGAAGCCCGGATGGAACGGCTGCTGCAGCAGCCATAGCGGCAAGCGGCAGGTTGGAAGGTGCGAGAGAAGAATGGCCCGGACCTTCTTGCAGCTGGTAGCTTGAAGCTTGCAGCTGCCGCTATACTAATCGGCTTTCCTGAATAAATGCCTATTAGGGTCCCGCCGAGCATGGATAAGACCTACCAGCCGCACGCCATTGAAACTTCCTGGTACCAGACCTGGGAGTCCGAGAACTATTTCGCTCCGCAAGGCGCGGGCGACTCGTACACCATCATGATCCCGCCGCCGAACGTCACCGGCAGCCTGCACATGGGCCATGGTTTCAACAACGCGATCATGGACGCCCTGATCCGTTTCCGCCGCATGCAGGGCCGCGACACCCTGTGGCAGCCGGGCACCGACCACGCCGGTATCGCCACCCAGATGCTGGTAGAGCGCCAGCTCGAAGCCCAGGGGCAGAACCGCCACGACCTGGGCCGCGAGAAATTCCTGGAGAAGGTCTGGGAATGGAAGGACCAGTCCGGTGGCAATATCAGCCGCCAGATCCGCCGCCTGGGCTCGTCCGTGGACTGGAGCCGCGAGCGTTTCACCATGGACGACGGCCTGTCGGAAGCGGTCAAGGAAGCCTTCGTTCGCCTGCATGAAGACGGCCTGATCTACCGCGGCAAGCGCCTGGTCAACTGGGACACCAAGCTGCACACCGCCATTTCCGACCTGGAAGTGGAAAACCACGACGAGAAAGGCTCGCTGTGGAACCTGCGCTACCCGCTGGCCGACGGCGCCAAGACCGCTGAAGGTCTGGATTACCTGATCGTCGCCACCACCCGTCCGGAAACCATGCTCGGCGACGCCGCCGTGGCCGTGAACCCGAACGATGAGCGCTACAAGGCCCTGATCGGCCAGTTCGTCGAGCTGCCCCTGGTGGGCCGGCGCATCCCGATCATCGCCGACGATTACTGCGACCCTGAGTTCGGTACCGGCTGTGTGAAGATCACCCCGGCCCACGACTTCAACGACTACGAAGTCGGCAAGCGCCACAACCTGCCGCTGCTGAATATCTTCGACAAGAATGCTGCCGTGCTGCCGGCCTGCCAGGTGTTCAACTTGGACGGTACGCTGAACGAAAGCATCGACGGAAAGATCCCGGCCGAATATGCCGGCCTGGACCGCTTCGAGGCGCGCAAGCAGATCGTCGCCGCCTTCGACGCTGCCGGCCTGTTGGTCAGTGTCGACGACCACGCGCTGAAAGTGCCGAAGGGCGACCGCTCGGGTACCATCATCGAGCCGTGGCTGACCGACCAGTGGTACGTGTCCACCAAACCACTGGCCGAGCCTGCGATCGCAGCTGTCGAAGACGGCCGCATCCAGTTCGTCCCCAAGCAGTACGAAAACATGTACTTCTCGTGGATGCGTGACATCCAGGACTGGTGCATCAGCCGTCAGCTGTGGTGGGGCCACCGCATTCCAGCCTGGTACGACGAGGCCGGCAAGGTCTACGTAGGCCGCAGCGAAGAGGAAGTGCGCGCCAGGCACGGCCTGGGCGCCGACGTGGTCCTGAACCAGGACAACGACGTACTGGACACCTGGTTCAGCTCGGGCCTGTGGACCTTCTCCACCCTGGGCTGGCCGGAACAGACCGAGTTCCTGAAGAAATTCCACTCCACCGACGTGCTGGTCACCGGTTTCGACATCATTTTCTTCTGGGTCGCCCGGATGATCATGCTGACCATGCACCTGGTGAAAGACGAGGACGGCACACCGCAAGTACCGTTCAAGACCGTTTACGTGCACGGCCTGGTGCGCGACGGCCAGGGCCAGAAGATGTCCAAGTCCAAGGGCAATGTGCTTGACCCCCTGGACATCATCGACGGCATCGAACTCGAAGCCCTGGTGCAGAAGCGCACCACCGGCCTGATGCAGCCCAAGCTGCAGAAAGCCATCGAGAAGCAGACCCGCGCCGAATTCGCCGACGGCATCGCCAGCTACGGCACCGACGCCCTGCGCTTCACGTTCTGCTCGCTGGCTTCCACTGGCCGCGACATCAAGTTCGACATGGGCCGCGTCGAAGGCTACCGCAACTTCTGCAACAAGATCTGGAACGCGGCGCGCTACGTGCTGGACAAGGGCGAAGACTGCGGCCAGAACGGGGAAGCCTACGAACTGTCCCTGGCTGACCGCTGGATCATTTCGCAGCTGCAGCGCACCGAAGCCGAAGTGACCCGCCAGCTGGACCAGTTCCGCTTCGACCTGGCAGCCCAGGCCCTGTACGAGTTCATCTGGAACCAGTACTGCGACTGGTACCTGGAACTGTCCAAGCCTGTGCTGTGGGACGAGAACGCGCCGGTCGAGCGTCAGCGCGGCACCCGTCGCACCCTGGTGCGCGTACTGGAAGTGGCCATGCGCCTGGCGCACCCGTTCATGCCGTTCATCACCGAGGAAATCTGGCAGCGCCTGGCGCCGCTGGTCGGTGCCGAAGGCAAGACCATCATGCTGCAACCGTGGCCAGTGGCTGTGGAAGCGCGCATCGACCAGGCGGCGGAGGACGACATCGAATGGCTCAAGGGCCTGATGCTGGGCGTGCGCAACATTCGTGGCGAAATGAACATCGGCCCGGGCAAGCCCCTGGCGCTGTTCCTGAAAAACGCCAACGCCGAAGACCAGCGCCGCCTGGTGGAAAACGAGACCCTGCTCAAGAAGCTGGCCAAGCTCGAATCCATCACCGTGCTGCAAGCCGGCGCCGAAGCACCGCTGAGCGCGACCGCACTGGTGGGCGAGCTGGAAGTGCTGGTACCGATGGCCGGCCTGATCGACAAGGACGCGGAACTGGCGCGCCTGGACAAGGAAATCCAGCGCCTGCAAGGTGAAGTGCAACGGGTGGGCGGCAAGCTGTCCAACGCCGCCTTCGTCGACAAGGCACCGCCGGCGGTCATCGACAAGGAACGCGCCAAGCTGGCTGAAGCCGAGCAGGCCCTGGGCAAGCTCGCCGAACAGCACGCGCGCATCGCCAGCCTGTAATTCTCAGCGGGCCCATGTGGGACCGGGCGGAGCTCGGGAAGGGGGCGCCGCGGTATAGCAGATATACCGCGGCGCTCTTTTCCCGAGCTTCGCCCGGTCCCACATTCACTTCTACCGGAGCGCGCACATGTCCGCCCCCAGCAAACCCGGCTTCCACCCCCGCAACCGCCATCAGGGCCGTTACGACTTCCCCCAGTTGATCAAGACCAGCCCCGAGCTGGGCCAGTTCGTGATCCTCAACCCCTACGGCAAGGAAAGCATCGACTTCGCCAACCCGGCGGCGGTGAAGGTGTTCAACCGCGCCCTGCTCAAGGCGCTGTACGGCATCCAGCACTGGAACATCCCCGACGGCTACCTCTGCCCGCCCATCCCCGGGCGCGCCGATTACATCCACGCTGCCGCCGACCTGCTGGCCGAACTCAACGGCGGCGAAATACCACGCGGCGCCTCAGTGCGCGCACTGGACATCGGCGTGGGTGCCAACTGCATCTACCCGCTGCTGGGCCATGCCGACTACCGTTGGCAGTTCGTGGGCTCTGACATCGACAAGGTAGCCCTGGCGTCGGCCAAGGCCATCGTCCAGGCCAACAAGCTCGACAAGGGCATCAGCTTGCGCCAGCAGGGCAATACCAAGCACATCCTCAGCGGCCTGCTGAAGGCTGACGACCGCTTCGACCTTACCTTGTGCAACCCACCCTTCCATGCCTCGCTGGAAGAGGCCACACGCGGCAGCCAACGCAAATGGCGCGCGCTGGGCAAGGCCGACCCCAAGCGCAAGCTGCCGGTGCTCAACTTCGGTGGGCAGAACAATGAGCTGTGGTGCGAGGGTGGGGAAATTCGTTTCGTCACCCAGTTGATCAGCGAAAGCGTGGCGGTAGGCCAACAGGTGCTGTGGTTCAGCACCCTGGTGTCCAAGGCTACCAATGTGCCACCGATCCAGGTGGCGCTGAAAAAGGCCGGTGCCGTGCAGGTGCGCGTGGTGGAAATGGGCCAGGGGCAAAAACAGAGCCGTTTCGTGGCCTGGACCTTTCAGACTGAAGCGCAGCAGCAAGCCTGGTTCAAACCCTGACGCCATCGCGAGCAAGCTTTGCCCCCACAGGGTTGCGGTAAACACCGTGGGAGCAAAGCTTGCTCGCGATGAGGCCGGCAGTGTCGATGAAGACTCTGCAGGCACAAAAAAAGCCGTGACCGGGTCGCCCCGGTCACGGCTTTTTAACGACTGGTTACAAAATTACTTGTTAACCGAATCAGTCAGCACTTTGGCTGGAACAAACTTGACGACTTTCTTGGCGGCGATTTCGATCGGGGCGCCAGTCGAAGGGTTGCGGCCGGTACGAGCTGGACGCTCGGTGATTTTCAGCTTGCCAATGCCTGGCAGAGTGATTTCGCTGCCATTTTCCAGCTGGTCGGCAACGATCTGGCCCAGTTGCTCGAGAGCATTGCGCGCGGTGGTTTTTGGCGCGTCGATGGCTTCAGCGATGTCGGCGATCAGTTGGTCTTTGGTCAATGCCATGGTGGTGTTCCTTCCCTATCAAATTCAGTTGGATTGCAGAGTGCAACATCAGTCAAAAACGCCGTAACCCCCAGGGTTCGGCAATCGGTCTACAGCCACGCCAATCGCGAATGTAGATGCACAAATCGGTATTTGGTTCGACCTGACGGCAGCTATCTGCGGGCGATGCGCCCTTATGGAGCGCAAGACCGGGCAAAACTAGCACACAGAAACAGAAATATCCGCCACTACCTGGCCATTTGTTCAGGTTTATCGCCCGATTGATTGAAAAATAGACAAAAGTCTCGATTTCACGGCCTGAAATGACCGCGCCGGGCCGCCAAACCCCCAGTTGCGTTACACTTGGCGCCTTTGCACAAGGCCGACACGCTCGCCCTTGGCCTTCCCCTTTCGACGCACCGAGAAGCCCATGCCGATCCGTCACAGCATTGTCCATTTGATCGAAAAGAAACCCGACGGCACCCCTGCCGTGCTGCACGCCCGTGATTCGGAACTGGGCGAGTCCCAGGCCATCGAAAACCTGCTGGCCGACCTCAATGACAACTACAACGCCAAGCAAGGCAAGGCCTGGGGGCTGTTCCATGCAGAGTCCGGTGCCCACCCCTTCAGTGGCTGGTTGAAGCAGTACCTGGATGCCGAGCAGGATTTCACCGCGTTCAGCCGCCAGGCCGTCGAGCACCTGCAGAAGCTGATGGAGGAGTCCAACCTGTCCACCGGTGGCCACGTGCTGTTCGCGCATTACCAGCAAGGCATGACCGACTACCTGGCCATCGCCCTGCTGCACCACAGCGAAGGCGTGGCGGTGAATGCCGAGCTGGACGTGACGCCCTCGCGCCACCTGGACCTGGGCCAGTTGCACCTGGCCGCGCGAATCAATATCTCCGAGTGGCAGAACAACAAGAACTCCAAGCAATACATCTCGTTCATCAAGGGCAAGAACGGCAAGAAAGTCTCGGAATACTTCCGTGATTTCATCGGCTGCCAGGAAGGCGTCGACGGCCCGGGCGAGACCCGCACCCTGCTCAAGGCCTTCAGCGACTTCGTCGAAAGCGAAGACCTGCCCGAGGAAGCCGCCCGGGAGAAGACCCAGGCACTGGTGGACTACGCCACCAGCCAGACCAAGCATGGCGAGCCCGTGGCCCTGGAAGAGCTTTCCGGGCTGATCGATGAGGACCGCCCACGGGCCTTCTACGACCACATCCGAAACAAGGACTATGGCCTGTCCCCGGAGATCCCGGCGGACAAGCGCACCCTCAACCAGTTCCGCCGTTTCACCGGCCGCGCCGAAGGCCTGTCCATCAGCTTCGAAGCGCACCTGCTGGGCTCCAAGATCGAGTACGACGAAGAAGCCGGTACCCTGATCATCAAGGGCCTGCCCACCCAGCTCACCGACCAGCTCAAGCGCCGCAAGGACTGAGCGGGTGCTGAACAAGACACTCAAGCGCGTGCTGCCGATATTGCTGGTCGTGGTGATCGCCCAGCAGTGGGGCAAGATCGAAGCGTTTTTCAGCCCCACCTCGCAACTCACCGCACAAGCCAGGGCTCACGCCCAGGTCACACTGTATTCGACGCGCTGGTGTGGGTACTGCAAGGACTTTCGCCGGTTTCTGGATCGCCAGGGGGTGGCCTACCAGGAATTCGACATCGACAAGGACACCCAGGCGCGCCAGCGCTATGAAGCGCTGGGCGGGCGAGGTATTCCCATGCTGGATGTGAATGGCGTGCTGCTGCGTCAGTATGACGAGGGGCAGATACTCAAGGCTTTGCAACCGTAGCAAAGCGAGGCCTTCGGGCGTCCCTGATCAGCCATGCAAAAACTCGAACAAATCTATTCAACAAACAACGATTGAAACTTTCATAACTTCACACCTTCAACACTTCATTTACTGTCAAATATACCAGTATTCACGCCTACCTCTCCCGGCTACCATCGCCCCTGCCGACGGCACTCTGCCTCGCACAACCGAACGAACTTACTGGGCACGCCCAATTACAATTCATGAGGTTCAACATGACAAAGCAATTTGTTCCCGGCCGCGTAGTCACCCTTGAGTCAGTAACTGCAGGGCATCACGGCCACCCCTTCATCGGCGAGCCCGCTCTTGAAGGCGCTGCAAGTTATGCATCGGGATCGAGCGTGAATGTGATCTCAGTCTCTCCTCCTGCAAGCATCACCATCAACAGGGCGACCGAAGATGACGTACATCTTTTTCAATCACTCGCGCCACTGCAGCGCAAGACCTTCATCCGTGTTGACAGGCTGCCACTGCAAGTCGTCAATCGAAACTATCTTGGGGAATACATTCCCAGTAGTATCGACTATGCGACCCCTGTTCGAGGCATATTCTTCAGGATACTACTGAAACACTTCGATGATCCTCAATACTACTATGGGGTCTCCGATGTTCAAACTCTGGACGCTGCGTCGGGATGGCAAGTGGGTCATCTGATAGCAAGCTGGGAAGAAGGAGGCGTTGCGCTGGTCAAGAAAGGACCGGTCACCCAAGGTACGATCCCGGCAGGCTGGTTATCGGACGTAGCGTTCGGCGCCAGCAACTTGCCTTACATACGTCTCAGCCTTGAGACCAAAGTTGATATCATTGTTGATCTATAGTGAATGCATGCAGGGAAGTTAAGGTCTGGCAACTTGACCGTGACTTCCCTGGCTCATTGCAGGCGCAGCCGGACTTCACCGAATAGCCCCTAACCTGCGTCGGCGCCGACCAGCCTGCTCCCCAATAAACACACCCCACTGGCTATGACAAGCAGCCTGTGAAGCGCCTCGCATCAGTGTTTGTCGAGTTTGAAACCCAGCCGCGGGAAGTGCACATGCACCGTCCCCGCACGCGGATCGTCCCTGCGCACGATCAATTCCTCACGCCCCGCGAACAAGAGCTCGCCCGCTACCGGGTCGACGCCATAGTCGACGGCGGCGACGGTCACCTGGTCCCCTGGCTTGAAACCGTTGAGGTCGATGAAGTCATCGACCGGCAACGGCGCCGGCACACTGGTGCGTGCCACCGTCAACGCCTCCTCGGCGCTCAACTCACTGTAGGCGCCATGACCGAAGCCCAGCACCCGGCCCAGCCAGGCGTGCACCGCGGGGTATTCGTCGACCAGGGGCGAAGTCACCGGTGTGCCTTTGAGGAACCACAGGGGATGAGCCAGCGCGAAGTCGGCAACCGACGGCTCGCCGAACAGGTAATCACCCACCTCGCGTTGCAGTTGCTGTTCCAGCCGCGCCATGAACACCGGCCACTGGTGCTTGGCCTGTTCCAACGGGACGCGCGTGGCCGAGCCACCGCTGAACAACTGCGCACGGTCGGCGATGAAGGCCTTCACCGCTTCCGGGGGCAGGCGCGCGAAGCGCACAGCCACGGACTCGGGCTGGAACACCAGGCTCACCGCGTGCCTGAACAATTCCGAATCGGCCCAGGCGGCGAACGTGGCCACGGTCATTTCCTGGCCCTCCGGGAAAAACGCCGGCAGGGCTTTCTCCTGATCCAGGCGGCGAGCGATCAGCGCGGTGTCGCAGTAGATGTCCGCGCCTACCTGAAGCACAGGGGTCTTGCGGTAGCCACCGGTGAGCGCTACCAGGTCAGGCTTGGGCATGACCGGTGAGATCAGCACGGAACGCCAGGACAGGCCCTTGAAACCCAGCATCAGGCGAGTCTTTTCGGCGAACGGGGACGTGGGGTAGTGGTGAAGGATCAGCTCGGTCATCTTCGGCTCCGCCGCAGGGCTAAAAACTCAAGCTTACTCCCGCTCCCAGACAGGGCCTAGCCACTCAGGCCGATAGTGGCTCATCAACCGGATCAATTGGCACCCAGGACGCCACCAGGCGCTCCTTGGCGCTTTTGCGCAGGCGCTTGATCAAGCGCTCCTGGCGCAAGGCCTCGCCCTTGTCCGGCCAGCACTCCACGTACACCAGCGCCACGGCGGGGCTGGAACTGAAGAAACGCGCGCCCTTGCCGCTCTGGTGCTGGCTGAAACGGCGCCGGGGGTTGTCGCTGATCCCGCAATACAGCGAACCATTGGCCGCGCGGACCAGGTAGACATACCAGGGTTTGCCTGGCGAAGGGACTGTAGGTTCGTTCACACCGGCAAGACCATGCTGAAGACGATGAATTCTACCCATTCTGACAGGGAAGGTTACCCTTTCTCACGGTTCCTACGGCACCGAGGGGGCCTCCAGCGGGACACCGTCGTGCTTTCAGGCCTGCGGACAGCCATTGGGCGACATACCGCGGCGAGGCAGAAAAATAGTGTGGGTGGCTCATCCCTCACGAGGCCTTTACCATGAAAAACACCCTGACCCCACGCCACCTGCTGGCGTGCCTGGCAAGCCTGACACTGGCGCCCTTCGCCCTGGCGAATGTTGGCGATGATACTGCCCAGGCGATGACAACCTACTACAACGACACACCTGAGCACTGCAACGAAAAGCCGGCGTTCAGGTGCTCCGGGCTGTTGCTGCGCGCCACCACCCCCTCAGACCATTACTTCACCTGGGACCATAGCCCTGGCACCCTGCAGAAGCAGGCAGCATCGTTTTCCTACCTGCGCGCTGACGCGGCCTTTGACCGGCTGGCCGAAAGCGGACGCAGTGGCTACACCCTGTTCCCTGCCGACTACAAACCTGCTGGCAACCTGGGGTACAAGGTGATGTGTGCCTACCCCACCGACGGGGACAGCTGGAAACGCGATAAAAGCGGTTGCGGCGACAACAAGCGCACCCCCGAAATAACCGAAGCCTTGTGCGACAAGCTCGGTATCACCACCGCCGAGCAGTGGGTCAGCCATTACCGCGAATCACCGGACCCGCTGGTGGAAGATCGCTGGGCAGGCAACCCCGACTACCGCTACGCCAGCCAGTGTGCTTTCGACGTGCGCAGCAAGGACCTGCGCCGTAATGCCGAGTACTTCTACCAGAGCGTGCGGGTGATGCAATTGATGAACGACCGGCCCTTCGCGTGGAATGAGGTCATGATCCAGGCCTGGGACCAAACGAAGTTCGCCGAGTTGCCGATCCAGTCGTTCTTCCACATCGAAGGCAAGGGCGGCCTGGGCGATGCGCAGAAAGTGCAGAAGCAGTGGCACGACAAGACCGGCACATTCATTCCAGTGATCGGTATCCGCTTGCCCTCCCGGCTGGAAGCGGCCAGGTTCACGTACCGCGAGCAGGATCAGCACCCTCTGGTGCCGCGCTGATCAGGCCGTTGCCGCCTGGAAGGCGCGCAGCCCCTTGAGCGCCTGCTGCCGCACCTTGCCCTTGAGCAACGGTGTCCAGCCCAGCAGCAGGCCGGGGGTACCCAGGGCCTGGCGCGACCAGCGCCAGAAATCGAAGTGATCGTGGTGTTCGCAGATCTTGCCGTCACGGAAAACGAAGCGGGCATGGATGTGGTTCACCACCGTGCGGCCGGTCTGGCTGAACAGGTATGTGGCGGTCCAATTGGCACTGCCGTGGTGGTCGCCGGCGTGGACATGGTCGAAGGTCAACGAAAAGTCCTTGGCCCGCGCTGCGAGCATGCGCCACATGTCGCCCGCATCCTTGCCGCGCAGCGTTCCGAAAGCCGGGTCACTGAACACCACATCGTCGGTGTAACTGGCGGCCATGGCTTCGGCGTCCAGGCGCTGGAAAGCCAGGTAGAAACGGGTGATCAGGGCTGCGTTGGCTTCGCTCATGGGCAGGACTCTGGTTGAAGTCCTGCCATCCTAGCAGTTCCGCCCGGCAATGCACCGCATCGCGCCTCATGCCCTTTCAGATGCAGGACCAGGGCATGTCGGTTTCAGATCTTTTCGCTGGTGACGTTCACGTGCAGCGACCGGCCAGCGCCCATGCCCGCGACGATCGCCAGGGTGCCGATCACCGCGAAGATCCAGCCCACCGCGTCCCAGCCGCCACTCCAGTCATGCACCAGGCCCACGGCCAGCGGCCCCATGGAGGCCAGCGTGTAACCGACACCCTGGGCCATGCTCGACAGGTTGGCCGCCACGTGGGCATCGCTGGCGCGCAGTACGATCAAGGTCAGGGCTACGGCGAACATGGCGCCCTGCCCCAGCCCCAGCACCACGGCCCAGAACCACAGCCCGCCCAGCGGCGCGTAGAGGCAGCCGAACAAGCCCGCCAGGGTCAAGCCCATCACGGTAACGATAGCGACGCGCTGGTCACGGCCGCGGGTGGCCAACCACGGTGCGATCAATGAGCTGCCCAGCTGTATAAGGATGGAGAACGACAGCACCAGCCCCGCTTCGGCAGCATCCAGGCCGCGCCCCATCAACATCGACGGCAACCAGCCAAACACGATGTAGGCCAACGACGACTGCAACCCCATGAACAGGGTCACCTGCCACGCCAGCCGGTCACGGAACAGGCCACGCACCCGGTAGCGCGCATGGTGGGCGCCATGCCGGGCCCGCGTCTGGGGCAACCAGAACACCGCAGCCAGCAGCGCGGGCACTACCCAGAACCCCAGCCCCATGGCCCAGCGGTGGCCGAAGGCCTCGGCCAGGGGCACGCTGGCGCCAGCGGCCAGCGCCGCGCCAAGGCACAGCGCCATGGTGTAAACGCCCGTCATGGTGCCTGCCTGCTTGGCAAAGTCCCGCTTGACGATACCCGGCAACAGCACACCAATGATGCCAATACTGGCCCCGGACAGAATACTGCCGGCGAACAGGCCGACCACCCCCAGCTGGCTACGCAGGGCGATGCCCGCCGCCAGCACCAGCAGGATGCCCAACACCACGCGTTCGGCGCCAAAACGCCGGGACAGCATGGGCGCCAACGGCGCGAACAATCCCAGGCACAACACGGGCAGCGTGGTCAAAAGCCCCGCGGTTGAACCACTGAGGCCCAGGTCATGGGACACCTGCCCCAGCAACGGCGCCATGCTCGAGAGCGCCGGGCGCAGGTTCAGGGCCACCAGCACCAGGCCCAGCAGCAACAGCCAGGGCCGCGGCACGGCGGCAGTTTGATCGGCAGGCATCTTCAGCGCCTCGGTGGTTGGAGTGGACATAAGACAGTTCCTCGATCAAAGGTCCGGGCAGTCGATCAGCGCGCGGCAGATCGACATGGCCCGTTCCGGGTCGCTTGCTTCAATGGCGGCCAGCAGCTCGCCGTGCAAGTCGAATACGTGAGTATTGCGGGGGGTGTGGTTGAGCGAATGCAGAATCGCCTCGCCGACAACGCTGGAGAAAAACCGGTACAGCTGACTCAACGTGGGGTTGTGCGCGGCGTCCACCAGCAAGCGGTGAAACACCAGGTCGCAGGCAATGTAGCTGTCGAGGTCAGTGTGGTAGTGGGCGCCACTGTGCTTGAGCGCGGCATGCAGCGCTTGCAGGTCTTGCTCAGTACGCCGCCGGGCGGCCAGGCCGATGGCTTCCACCTCGATGATGCGCCGGGTTTCCCGGGCCTGTTCGATGGAGCAGTTGGACAGCGCCTTCAGCGTATCGAACGGGTCGACGCTGCCGCGCAGGTAGCTGCCATCACCCTGCCGGATCTCGATCATGCCGCTGAAGGCCAGCACGCGCATGGCTTCACGTACGGTGTTGCGGCTAATGCCCAATTCCAGGGCAAGCTCCGGCTCGGTGGGCAGGCGCTGGCCTACGGCCCAGTGGCCGCGGGTAATGCGGTCGCGTAACTGGTCGAGGGCCTGGTCGACCAGGGAGCGCTTGATCAGGGTGGACATCGTCCAATCATCCGATGAATTTAAATAGATAGGTAGGGTAAAGAACGGGGCATAGCTAGGCAAGACAAATTGCTAGCCATTTGTCGGCAGGAGAGTCCGCTGCTACCGGATCGCGGGGATAAAAAACCCGGCACGTGGCCGGGTTCTGGGGGGGGAGGTCAGTGCAGAATCTGACTCAAGAACAACTTCGTCCGCTCGTTCTGCGGGTTGTCGAAGAAGTCATTGGGCGCTGCCTGCTCGACGATCTCACCCTTGTCCATGAAGATCACGCGGTTGGCCACGGTGCGGGCGAAGCCCATCTCGTGGGTCACGCACAGCATGGTCATGCCGTCTTCGGCCAGGCCGATCATGGTGTCGAGTACTTCTTTCACCATTTCCGGGTCCAGCGCCGAGGTCGGCTCGTCGAAGAGCATGATCTTGGGCTTCATGCACAGGGCCCGGGCGATGGCCACGCGCTGCTGCTGACCACCGGAGAGCTGGCCCGGAAACTTGTTCGCCTGCTCCGGGATGCGCACGCGCTCCAGGTAATGCATGGCGATTTCCTCGGCCTTGCGCTTGGGCATCTTGCGCACCCACATGGGGGCCAGGGTGCAGTTCTGCAGAATGGTCAGGTGCGGGAACAGGTTGAAGTGCTGGAACACCATGCCCACTTCCCGGCGGATCGCTTCGATCTGCTTGAGGTCGTTGGTCAGCTCCACGCCATCGACCACGATGCGGCCCTGCTGGTGCTCTTCCAGGCGGTTGAGGCAGCGGATGGTGGTGGACTTGCCCGAGCCCGACGGGCCGCACAGCACGATGCGTTCGCCCTGCTTGACGTTCAGGTTGATGTCTTTCAGTACGTGGAACTGGCCATACCACTTGTTCACGCCCTGCATCTGGATAATGCCATCGGCGCCCACAGGCTGTTTGATTGCTTCGCTCATGATGACACTCCTAACGCTTGTGGCCAGTGTCCAGCTTGCGCTCCAGGTGCACGGAGTAGCGGGACATACTGAAACAGAAAATCCAGAAAACGACGGCGGCGAACACATAGCCTTCGGTGGCCATGCCCAGCCATTTGGGGTCGGCGGCGGCTTGCTTGACGCTGTTGAGCAGGTCGAACAGGCCGATGATGATCACCAGGCTGGTGTCCTTGAACAACGCGATCAGGGTGTTGACGATACCCGGAATCACCAGCTTGAGCGCTTGCGGCAGAATCACCAGGCCCATGCTGCGCCAGTAACCCAGGCCCATGGCCGAAGCGGCTTCGTACTGGCCCTTGGGAATCGCCTGAAGGCCGCCACGCACTACCTCGGCCACGTAGGCCGACTGGAACATGATCACGCCGATCAGCGCCCGCAGCAGTTTGTCGAAGCTCATGCCTTCAGGCAGGAACAACGGCAGCATCACCGACGACATGAACAGCACGGTAATCAGTGGCACACCGCGCCAGAACTCGATGAACGTGACACATACCACCTTTACCGCCGGCATCTTCGAGCGCCGCCCCAGGGCCAGCAGGATGCCCAATGGCAAGGCGCCGGCGATGCCCACGGTGGCGATGACCAGGGTCAGCATCAGGCCGCCCCATTGGCTGGTGGCCACGTTTTCCAGGCCGAAGAAGCCGCCACGCAACAGGATGAAGGCAACGATCGGGTAGACCACCAGGAAGCTCAGGCCGTACACCACCTTGCGCGGGATGCGCGGGATGAACAGCGGCGCGGCGCCCAGCACGGCCAGCCACACGGTCAGGTCCACGCGCCAGCGCAGTTGCGGCGGGTAGTAACCGTACATGAACTGGCCAAAGCGCTGTTCGATGAACACCCAGCAGGCGCCCGCCTTGGTGCAGTCTTCGCGGGTGGTGCCTACCCAGTTGGCGTCCAGGAACGCCCAGCTCAGCAGCGGTGGCACGATCAGGTAGATCAGGTATAGCGCCAGCAGGGTCAACAGGGTGTTGAACCAGCTGGAAAACAGGTTGGTGCGCATCCAGGCGACAGGGCCGACCGCCATGTTGGGCGGGGGCATATTGGGTTTGAATACATGCGACGTCGTCATGGGCGTTTCCTCACCGCTCGATCAGCGCAATGCGCTTGTTGTACCAGTTCATCAGCAGGGAAATGCTGATGCTGATCGCCAGGTACACGCTCATGGTAATGGCGATGACTTCGATGGCCTGGCCGGTCTGGTTGAGCACTGTGCCGGCGAAGAGCGAAACCATTTCCGGGTAACCGATACCGGCGGCCAGGGAAGAGTTCTTCGCCAGGTTCAGGTATTGGCTGGTCAATGGCGGGATGATCACCCGCAGCGCCTGGGGAATGATCACCTTGCGCAGGGTAGGCCCGGGGCGCAGGCCCAGGGAGCGGGCAGCCTCGGTCTGGCCGTGGCTCACCGACTTGATGCCCGAGCGCACGATCTCGGCGATGAACGCCGCGGTGTACACCGTCAGGGCCAGGGTCAGGGCCAGCAGCTCGGGGATCATGACCCAGCCACCGACGAAGTTGAAGCCGCGCAGCTCTGGCATTTCCCAATGCACGGGGCTGCCGAACACCAGTACGCTCAACGCCGGAATGACCACCAGCAAACCCAGGCCGGCCCAGAACTTGTGGAACGGCACGCCGGTGTCTTCGAAACGCTTGTTGGCCCACTTGACCATCACGCCAATGGCCACGAACGCCACCAGCACGGCAATCAGGAACGGCCACATGCCATCGGCCTTGAGGGCGGCCGGCATGTTCAGCCCGCGGTTGCTGACGTAGAACATGTTCCACAGGTTATGGCTGCCCCGTGGCCCTGGCATGGTCAGGAACACGGCGAAGTACCAGAACAGGATCTGCAGCAGCGGCGGAATGTTGCGGAAGGTCTCCACATACACAGTGGCCAGCTTGTTGATCATCCAGTTGGGCGACAGGCGCGCCACGCCGATGACAAAGCCCAGCAACGTCGCCAGGATGACGCCGATGAAGGTCACCAGCAGGGTGTTGAGCAAGCCGATGACGAACACCCGCGCGTAACTGTCCGACTCGGTGTAGTCGATCAGGTGCTGGGCGATACCGAACCCGGCACTGCGTTCAAGGAAGTCGAAACCGGAAGTGATGCCGCGATGTTGCAGGTTGGTCTGGGTGTTGTGAAACAGGTACCAGCCCAGGCCGACCACCACCACAATGGTAATGATCTGGAATAGCCACGCACGCACACGTGGATCGGTCAGGGAAAACCCTTTGGGTGCGCCGATTTGATTTTGCATGAAGTGCCCCGGTAGAAAGGGAATGTAACAGCGCCTGGCGGCATACGGGCCGCCAGGCGCGGGGCCGGCTTAACGTACGGGTGGTGCGTACTGGATGCCGCCGTTGTTCCACAAGGCATTCAGGCCACGGTCAATGGCCAGCGGGGTGCTCTTGCCCAGGTTTTTCTCGAACACTTCGCCGTAGTTGCCCACCTGCGAAACGATCTTCACTACCCAGTCCTTCGGCAGCTTCAGGTCCTTGCCGTACTCGCCGTCGCCGCCCAGCAGGCGTGCCACGTCAGGGTTCTTGGTGGACTTGGCTTCTTCAACGACGTTCTTGGAAGTGATGCCTGCCTCTTCAGCGTTGAGCATGGCGAACAGCGTCCACTTGACGATGCTGAACCACTCCTCATCGCCCTTGCGCACGACCGGGCCCAGGGGCTCCTTGGAGATGGTTTCCGGCAGTACCACGTAGTCGCCCGGGGCGGCCAGCTTGGAGCGCTGTGCGTACAGTTGCGACTTGTCGGAGGTGAGCACGTCGCAACGGCCGCTTTCCAGGGACTTGGCGCTTTCATCGGAGGTGTCGAAGGTGATCGGGGTGTATTTCAGGCCATTGGCGCGGAAATAGTCCGATACGTTCAGCTCGGTGGTAGTACCGGCCTGGATGCAGATGGTTGCACCGTCCAGTTCCTTGGCGCTCTTGACGCCCAGTTTCTTGTTGGCAAGGAAGCCTACGCCGTCGTAATAGGTGACACCGGTGAACATCAGGCCCATGCCTGCGTCACGGGAGCTGGTCCAGGTGGTGTTACGCGACAGCACGTCGATTTCGCCGGACTGCAGGGCGGTGAAGCGTTCCTTGGCATTCAGCTGGCTGAACTTGACCTTGGTGGCGTCACCGAACACGGCAGCGGCCACGGCGCGGCAGACGTCGGCGTCGATACCCTGGATCTTGCCGGTGGAGTCCGGAACGGAGAAGCCAGGCAGGCCATCACTGACGCCGCACTGAATGAAACCTTTCTTCTGAATCGCGTCCAGAGTGGCGCCTGCCTGGGCGAAACCGCTCACCCCCAGAACGGTGGCGGCAGTCAGGACAGCCAGGGTGGATTTCAGCATTTTCATTCAAACCTCCAAATTGCTCTTGTTGTGTAGAGCGTGTGTCCTGTCGCACCCTTTTGAGGCGATTTCGACCCCGTGCCGGCTTGGTTTTGGGTCAAGCGTTGCAGGACTCATTTTTTGATTGTGTGAGCGCAGGCCGCCTCTTGGCGTTTTGCAAACTCACGGCTCCTTGATCGGTCGAACAGATGAGGCGTTATGCTTCGCCCCTGTCGTTTCGCATGACCCGTGGAAGGTGAACCACTCATTCGCGGTTGGAACCGCTTTGGCTACCCGGCTCACAGCCTGATAGTGTTACCGGATGAGTAAATCCTTCCACTTGGCGGATACATAGCAAAGCGCGTACCACGTTACAGCGCACAAGCGTTTCAGCCCCCGTCAATGGGAAAACTTGCCACCTTGCGACATCTTTTTCCCGTATCGCCCTGATACGCCCCTTTGCAACGCACTTTATGGGAGCGTTCGCACTTTTTTGGAGCAGCCATGAGCAACCCGATGATTCTTGAACCTACCCAGCCTGCCGACGCCTGTGTGATCTGGTTGCATGGGCTGGGCGCCGACCGCTACGACTTCCTGCCGGTGGCCGAAGCCCTGCAGACAAGCCTGCCAAATGCCCGTTTCATCCTGCCCCAGGCCCCCACCCGGCCGGTGACCATCAATGGCGGCTACGAGATGCCGAGCTGGTATGACATCAAGGCCATGACCCCGGCGCGGGCCATAGATGCCGACCAATTGGATGAGTCGGCCGATATGGTCAAGGGCTTGATCGAAGCGCAAGTGGCCGCGGGCGTCCCCGCCTCGCGGATTTTTATCGCGGGGTTCTCCCAGGGCGGCGCCGTGGTCTACCACACGGCGTTTTCCCGCTACGCCGATACTTTGGGTGGCGTGCTGGCCCTGTCCACCTATGCGCCAGGGTTTCACGATGGGGTGCAACCCAGTGCAGCTCAGAAGGCCACGCCGGTACTATGCCTGCACGGTACGGAGGACGAGGTGGTACTCCACGCCATGGGGCGCGCGGCCCATGACTTCCTTGACCGCAAAGGCGTGGTGGTGGAATGGTGTGAGTACCCGATGGGGCATGAGGTAGTGATCGACGAAATTCGCGATATCGCCACCTGGCTGGGCAAAAAACTGGCGTGATCCGTCGCAGCTGCCGCCCGGCTGCGCCCGGCGCCCCGCGCCTCGCCTGGTAACCTGGGCGCTTGTGACGCGGCCTTGCGGCGGCTGCTACACCGCGCCCGATTCTTGCATTACACTGCCCGGCGTACATTCCTTAACCAATTAATGAGAAGACCGTGCTCAAAGCACTCAAGAACCTGTTCGGAAAAAGCGAGGCTGAGCCGCTCGCAGCCGAAATGACTGCTCCTGTGGCACCGAGCCCGGCTCGGGAAACGGCCATCCCCCAACCGGCAGAGCCAGAACTGCCGGCCCCTGTGGCACCGGTGGAAGCTCGGGAAGCAGCCGCCGCTGCCCACCAGCCAACCCCGGAAGCCGAGCGGGTCAAGCCCTCCCCTCGCGAGCGCAAGCCCAAGCCTGCGCGCGCCCTGTGGAAACTGGAAGACTTCAAGGTCGAGCCGCAGGAAGGCAAGACCCGGTTCCATGACTTCAAGCTCTCCGCCGACCTGATGCATGCCATTCATGACCTGGGGTTCCCCTACTGCACGCCGATCCAGGCGCAGGTGCTTGGCTTTACCCTCAAGGGCAAGGACGCGATCGGCCGGGCCCAGACCGGTACCGGCAAGACCGCTGCGTTCCTGATCTCGATCATCACCCAATTGCAGCAGACCCCGCCGCCCAAGGAACGCTACATGGGTGAGCCACGGGCACTGATCATCGCCCCGACCCGCGAACTGGTGGTGCAGATCGCCAAGGACGCCGCGGCGTTGACCAAGTACACCGGCCTGAACGTGATGACCTTCGTCGGCGGCATGGACTTCGACAAGCAGCTCAAGCAGCTTGAAGCCCGCCACTGCGACATTCTCGTCGCGACCCCTGGTCGCCTGCTGGACTTCAACCAGCGCGGCGAGGTGCACCTGGACATGGTCGAAGTGATGGTGCTGGACGAAGCCGACCGCATGCTGGACATGGGCTTCATTCCCCAGGTGCGCCAGATCATTCGCCAGACCCCGCCGAAAAGCGAACGCCAGACCTTGCTGTTCTCCGCCACCTTCACCGAAGACGTGATGAACCTGGCCAAGCAATGGACCACAGACCCTGCCATCGTCGAGATCGAGCCGGAGAACGTCGCCAGCGAAACCGTGGAGCAGCACGTCTACGCCGTGGCCGGCAGTGACAAGTACAAGCTGCTGTACAACCTGGTCAACGACAATGGCTGGGAGCGGGTGATGGTGTTCGCCAACCGCAAGGACGAGGTACGGCGCATCGAGGAAAAACTGGTGCGCGATGGCGTCAATGCCGCGCAACTGTCAGGCGACGTGCCGCAGCACAAGCGCATCAAGACCCTGGAAGGTTTCCGCGAAGGCAAGATCCGCGTGCTGGTGGCCACCGACGTGGCGGGGCGCGGCATCCACATCGATGGCATCAGCCACGTGATCAACTTCACCCTGCCGGAAGACCCGGACGACTACGTGCACCGCATTGGCCGCACGGGCCGGGCGGGCGCCAACGGTGTATCGATCAGCTTTGCCGGCGAGGATGATTCCTACCAGTTGCCGTCGATCGAGACGCTGCTGGGCCGCAAGATCAGCTGCGAAATGCCACCGACCGAACTGTTGCGGCCGGTGCAGCGCAAGCATTCCTGAACCACGACGTCTGCTTCCCGAGCTTCGCCCGGCCCTGCAGGAGATCGAGGTCTCCTGCAGGGCCGGGCGAAGCTCGGGAACCAGTCACCGCCTTTGCCAGCGGTCGGCCGCCTGGTTGTCGCTGGCCTTGCCGTCTACCCAACGCTCACCTTGAGCGGTCTTTTCTTTCTTCCAGAACGGCGCGCGGGTCTTCAGGTAATCCATGATGAAATTGCAAGCATCGAACGCAGCCTGCCGATGAGCACTGGCCACGCCGACGAACACGATCGGCTCCCCAGGCTCGAGGGCGCCGATGCGGTGCAGCACCTCCACCTTGAGCAACGGCCAGCGCTGCTCGGCCTCGATGATGATCTTGCCCAGGGCCTTCTCGGTCATGCCCGGGTAGTGTTCCAGAAACATCCCTGACACCTCCAGCCCATCGTTGAAGTCCCGCACATACCCCACGAAACTCACTACCGCGCCCACGCCGACGTTGGCTGCGTGCATGGCATTGACCTCGGCCCCGGGGTCGAATGCGCCTGGCTGAACTCGCACGGCCATGGTCAGCCTCCGGTCACGGGTGGAAAGAACGCCACTTCGTCGCCGTCAGCCACTGGCTCATCGAGCTTGCACAGGTCCTGGTTGCGGGCGCACATCACATTGCTATCGCCCAGCACGCTCCAGTTGCCGCCACGCTCCAGCAACTCCTGGCGCACGTCCGCCAGGGTAGCGAAAGTACCCACCAATTCCTCGCCATCCATGCCCATGGCTTCCCGGTAACGAGCAAAGTACACCACCTTGATGTTCATGCCGGGCCCGCCTGGTAGTGGCCGCTCTTGCCGCCGAGCTTTTCCAGCAGCCGCACGGTTTCGATGACCATGCCCTTGTCCACGGCCTTGCACATGTCATAGATCGTCAACGCGGCGATGCTGGCGGCCGTCAACGCCTCCATTTCCACCCCGGTCTGCCCGGCGAGCTTGCAGCGGGCGCGGATCAGCACGGCGTCTTCGCCGTCGGCGCTCAGCTCGACCTTGACGCTGGTGAGCATCAGCGGATGGCACAGGGGAATCAGGTCACTGGTCTTCTTTGCCGCCTGGATGCCGGCGATACGCGCCACGGCGAACACGTCGCCCTTGGGGTGCTCGCCGTCGACGATCATTTTCAGGGTTTGCGGGCGCATCCGCACCCTCGCCTCGGCCACGGCTTCACGGGACGTCACCGCCTTGTCGGTGACATCAACCATATTGGCACGGCCCTGGGAATCGAGATGGGTCAGCAATTGCCTTGCTCCTTTGCGGGGGAAAGCAATTGTAACCCCTTTGCGGAGTTGGGAGTTTCACGCTTCAAGCTGCAAGCGGTCGGCTTGCAGCTTGACGCGTTTGGCTACCCTTACAAATGGGATTCCGCGTACTCGGCCAGCACCGAGCGCGGCACCCCTTGCAGGGTGATGTGCACACCGTTGGGGAAGTCCTTGAAGCGCTCGGTCAGGTACGTAAGGCCCGAGCTGGGCGCCGACAGGTACGGGGTATCGATCTGCGCCAGGTTGCCCAGGCAGATCACCTTGGAACCGGCACCGGCACGGGTAATGATGGTTTTCATCTGGTGCGGGGTCAGGTTCTGGCATTCGTCGATCAGGATCAGGCTCTGCTGGAACGAGCGACCGCGGATGTAGTTCAGGGATTTGAACTGCAGCGGCACCTTGCTGAGGATGTAATCAACACTGCCGTGGGTGTTTTCGTCATCCATGTGCAGCGCTTCGAGGTTGTCGGTGATGGCGCCGAGCCAAGGCTCCATCTTCTCGGCCTCGGTACCCGGCAGGAAGCCGATCTCCTGGTCCAGCCCCTGCACACTGCGGGTGGCGATGATGCGCCGGTAGCGCTTGCTGACCATGGTCTGCTCGATGGCCGCGGCCAAGGCCAGAATGGTCTTGCCCGAACCTGCCGCGCCCGTCAGGTTGACCAGGTGGATATCCGGGTCCAGCAAGGCAAACAGCGCCAGCGCCTGATGAACGTCACGTGGTTTCAGGCCCCAGGCTTCCTGGTGCAGCAACGGCTCCTGGTGCAGGTCGAGCAGCATCAGTTCGTCGTCCTTGACGCCCTTGATCCAGCCGACGAACCCCTGTTCGTCGATGATGAATTCGTTGATGTGCACCGCCGGCAATGGCTCCAGCAGTTGTACCCGGTGCCAGGTGCGACCGTGGTCCTGACGCGTCTCGACCTTGCTGACGCGGTCCCAGAACGAGCCGGTCATCTCGTGGTAGCCACGCGACAGCAGCGAGACGTCGTCCACCAATTGGTCAGTGCTGTAGTCCTCGGCCGCGATACCGCAGGCACGGGCCTTGAGGCGCATGTTGATGTCTTTGGTGACCAGGACCACGTCCCAGTCCTTCTTGCGCTCGTGCAGGTCAACCAGCTGGTTGATGATGATGTTGTCGTTGAGGTTACCCGGCAGCACCGTGGTGGGTGGGCCGCCCTTGGTCATGAGAATGGACAGGAACCCCTTGGGGGCACCCTTGCCGCGCTGGATGGGCACGCCCAGCTCGACGTCCGCCGGGCTGGCATCGCCCAGGGTCTGGTCAATCAGGCGAATGGCCTGACGGCATTCGGCAGCCACCGATTGCTTGCCACTTTTAAGCTTGTCCAGTTCCTCCAGCACGGTC
This sequence comes from Pseudomonas sp. RIT-To-2, assembly GCF_029623465.1. Taxonomy (NCBI): domain Bacteria; kingdom Pseudomonadati; phylum Pseudomonadota; class Gammaproteobacteria; order Pseudomonadales; family Pseudomonadaceae; genus Pseudomonas; species Pseudomonas sp. RIT-To-2. The sequence goes on from NZ_JAPYKM010000017.1 coordinate 27,348, forward strand.
ATGGGAATGGCGACATGGTGTTCTTCGAAATTCAGCAACGCGTTTGGATCGTGGATCAGTACATTGGTATCGAGCACATAAAGGATTGGCTTGTCGGAAGAAATGGTGCGTCCTTGATCATCCATACTCGGTCACCTTTGAGAGAGCCGTTCGACGCAATACCTGAACGGTGCTGCGCCGCGAAGTGACCGCCGTTTCCGCACGACCCAGAGGGCTGTGGACGAACGGAACTGCAATGGACGGTGGGCCGGGTGACGCCACCTGTGCTGCAGGGTTCGGCGATCTGTCTTCGTAATACCGCAAAACCCATGACGTTAAAAAGCACTTTGACGCTTTTTTGAAGTTTATTTTTCTGCATGACGAATAACGCTTGGCGCAGGGGGAAAGCACCGGTAAAGTCAAAAGTCCACCCCGCCCCGATCGTGTTTCAAATCCTTTCCAATACAGCCCGTCACTCTCTTTTTTCTGGACGTTCACCGGCGTTCACTGGAATTGCCGACAGTCCTGCCAACCGATTCCCGCTTGCGCCGTCTGCTTGAGCAGCCAGGGCAATGCCGTCTGCACTTTGGCCTGGGTATCGTGGAACGCGATGACCCCATGGCGCCATAACAGCATCAATGTCAGCACCCGCTGGGCACTCTCGTCGGCCGTCAGCTGGCTGTTGCTGTCCTGCGAGTCGATGTCCCATAGCGCCACTTTCATCTGTTGCGTACTCAGGAACACACCTGCGTCTGGCCGGCGGGTGCCATACGGCGGGCGGAACAGGGGCACGTAATTGTCGGGCAATTCGTTTTCAACCACCGTGGTGGTACGGGTGATCGAGCCTTCCCAATCGTTCCAGTCGGCATGGGAGCGATACTGCCAGCCCTGTACCCCCACGCATTGGTCCTTGTACAGCGCCGTCAGGCTGCCCGGCTCGCCCTTTTCGCGGCGCCCGGCGAAGTTCTGCCCCAGCACGAAGAACGTAGCGTTGATGTTCTGCTTGCGCAGGAAATCGGCGACCCACTCAGTACTGCCCACTGCGATGCTGGGGCCACTGTCGAAGGTCAACAGAAAGACCCGGTCGTTGAAAGCGCTGCCATTGAGTTCGTCCGGGCTGACCTTCAGTACTTCACTGCTGATCTGGGGGGACAGGGCCGCCTTGCGCAGCAATTCATCCACGTAGATCTGGTCGAATACCCGCGCCGGAGCGCCCCAGTTGGCATAGAAGGAATCAGGCGCCACGGTGAAGTTGTTGGCTTGAGTGCGCAGGTCGTCCAGGCTGTCCACGGCGAAACAGAACGAGGCATCCTGCTCGCAGCTTTGCTGAGCCTGGTTGTAGTTCTGCCACAAGCGCTGCCACAGCTGTTGGCGCAGCTCGTTGATCGCCACCAGGTTCACCGTGCGCAGGTCCAGGCGGTCGGCCAGGGCGGTTTCATCCAGGGCTTCGGACTGCAGCAGGATATGCGCGAACATGAGAATCTCGGCCCGCGAAGCCACGTCGAACAAAGCCGGCGAGCTGAGGGTTTCCGGCCAGGTACTGCGGTCGATGGTGGCCACGGGGGGCGGCACGGCGGCCTGGGCCTGGAAGCTGGCGAGGGCGGCAAAGAACAGGCTGGCTAGGCGCAATGGCGAACGCTCCATGGTCGGGGGTGGGGGGGATCATAAACCATTCGGCCCCGCGCACATTCTGCGATCTTCAGTGAGCACTTCTGAGCCCAACAAGGATCCGGGTCCAGCCTTGTCTGCTCGGCAGAATGCTCGCCCCCCCCCGCCACCCATCCCGCTATCACCCTAATAGATGGAGTTCCCCGCCCCCACCGCCTAAAATCGCGCTCACGATAAAAGGAGACGATTTCATGCTGACGGTGATTTCCCCCGCCAAGACCCTGGATTACGAAACACCCCCGGTAACCGACCGCTTCACCCAGCCCCAGTACCTGGACCACAGCCAGGAGCTTATCCAGATACTGCGAGAGCTGGCCCCGGCGCAGATCAGCGAACTGATGCACCTGTCCGACAAACTGGCCGGCTTGAACGCCGCGCGGTTCGGCAGCTGGAACCCGGCCTTCACCCCGGACAACGCCAAGCAGGCGCTGCTCGCGTTCAAGGGAGATGTGTATACCGGGCTGGACGCCACCACGCTGGCCGAGGCCGATTTCAGCTACGCCCAGGACCACCTGCGCATGCTATCCGGCCTGTATGGGCTGCTGCGCCCCCTGGACCTGATGCAGCCATACCGCCTGGAAATGGGCACCAAGCTAGCCAATGCCCGCGGCAAGGACCTGTACGCCTTCTGGGGCACCCGCATCAGCGAGTGGCTGAACGAAGCCCTGGCCGAACAAGGCGACGACCTGCTGCTGAACCTGGCCTCGAACGAGTACTTTTCGGCAGTGAAACGCACGGCCCTCAAGGCCCGCATCATCAATACCGAGTTCAGGGACCTGAAGAACGGTCAGTACAAGATCATCAGCTTCTACGCCAAGAAAGCCCGCGGCATGATGAGCCGGTTCGTCATTCAGGAACGCGTCGACACCCCCGACGCCCTGAAGCAATTCGATGCCCAAGGCTATTACTACAGCGCCGACCATTCGAAACCAGACAACCTCGTGTTCCTGCGCGACCATCCCGCCGACTGAAGCCTCTTTTCGGTGCGTGTTTTTGTCCTACAAAACGCGCACCGCGCCCCTCACAAAAAAGTACAGATTGCCACTACTGGTCATTATTTTGGCGCCAACAAGTCGTCAAATTAGATGATTGCCGTCCGCTATTCAGCTTCTGTTCAGGAAACTTCGCTTTTTTTGACGACTTTTTTTTGAATGCTGGCACAAAAATATGACGCTCGCGCAACTCCCCTGATCCAAAGGGCAAAACCTCCCTGTGCTATCACTGTGCAAGCATTTGTAGAGATGAAATTGTTGAAGAATTTGTCATCAGGCGTGACCCCCCTCAGGAACTAATCGCAAATTCCACTGCTCATACCACCCGTAACGATTCTCGAGCGCTATGTGAGAGATGACCTACAGGGAAACAGGAATTGGTTTTGAGCATGGAGCTCGTGAAACTTTGATTAAACCTAGTGTGGATGACCCAAAGTTGATCTCAGGAGAGAACGCACCAAAAGTAGTCTTCGAATTGGCCAGGCCAGAGCCTCGTATACCGAGCTCCTGCAAAGCGTCTTAGTGCTTGATTTCATTGGCGTCACGCCAAGATCGCAGTCGGCACTGCAAGCTAGGAAGTCGTCTTTGTAATACAGGCTGGCTACACATCAGGGCACACGCCCACTAAACGGCCAAGCGCTGCTCTTGTTGAGTGCATTATTGTGCGCACTCAATATTTAAATATGCCTGCAAGCGGGACCATGACAGCTAACTGTCACGTTTCCGAGTGCGCGAATACTGCTGGTTAATTAAAACCCGGTCCGGCTCTTACTTGTTGAGTCGGCGCGATAACACATGAGGTGAATGCGATGCGTATCAGCATCTTCGGTTTGGGTTATGTCGGTGCAGTCTGTGCCGGTTGCCTGTCTGCACGCGGTCACGACGTTGTTGGCGTGGATATTTCCAAGGCCAAGATTGACCTAATCAACAACGGTAAATCGCCTATTGTCGAACCGGGCCTGGAAGCACTTCTGGCACAAGGGATTCAGAGCGGCCGCCTGCGCGGTACCACGGACTTCTCGGAGGCAATTCGCGCCACTGACCTGTCGATGCTCTGCGTCGGTACCCCCAGCAAAAAGAACGGCGACCTGGAACTCAACTACATCGAATCGGTGTGCCGTGAAATCGGTTTCGTGCTGCGCGAAAAGACCTCGCGCCACACCATCGTGGTGCGCAGCACCGTGCTGCCAGGCACCGTCAAGAACGTGGTCATCCCGATCCTTGAAGACTGCTCGGGCAAGAAAGCCGGCGTCGACTTTGGCGTGGCCGTAAACCCTGAGTTCCTGCGTGAATCCACCGCCATCAAGGACTACGACCACCCACCGATGACCGTCATCGGCGAGTTCGACCAGGCCTCTGGCGATGCCCTGCAATCGCTGTACGAAGAACTCGACGCACCGATCATCCGCAAGGACATCGAAGTGGCCGAGATGATCAAGTACACCTGTAACGTGTGGCACGCCACCAAGGTGACCTTCGCCAACGAGATCGGCAACATCGCCAAGGCCGTGGGCGTCGATGGCCGTGAAGTGATGGACGTGGTGTGCCAGGACAAGGCCCTGAACCTGTCCCAGTACTACATGCGCCCAGGCTTCGCCTTCGGCGGCTCGTGCCTGCCCAAGGACGTGCGCGCACTGACCTACCGCGCCAGCTCCCTGGACGTGGATGCCCCGCTGCTCAACTCGCTGATGCGCAGCAACGTGTCCCAGGTACAGAACGCCTTCGACATCATCTCCAGCCACGACAAGCGCAAGGTCGCCCTGCTGGGCCTGAGCTTCAAGGCCGGCACCGATGACCTGCGCGAAAGCCCGCTGGTCGAACTGGCCGAGATGCTGATCGGCAAGGGTTTCGACCTGAAGATCTACGACAGCAATGTCGAGTACGCCCGCGTCCACGGTGCCAACAAGGACTACATCGAATCGAAGATCCCGCACGTTTCCTCGCTGCTGGATTCGGACTTCGACGGCGTGATCAACAACTCCGACGTGATCATCCTGGGTAACCGCGACGAGAAATTCCGTTCGCTGGTCGAAGCCGTGCCGCACGGCAAGCAGGTCATCGACCTGGTGGGCTTCATGCCCAACACAACCTGCCCGGAAGCTCGCACCGAAGGCATCTGCTGGTAAGGCCGCGGGGCCTGCCGGTCCGCCGGCAGGCCCGCTCCACCCCTTGCCCGACAATCGATACGGACGCAGATCATGCACAGGCTAAAACACGGTCTTCTCCAGGCCGCCGGATGGTTGTTCTACCTGACATTGCTGATGGCAATCGCCCTGGCGTTGCCGACGACTCTTTTCGACTCCCAGTCGAAAGACTTCATTTTCCTGGTGGGCGCCGTGGGTATCTGGCGCTACTCCATGGGCGCCACGCACTTCGTGCGGGGCATGCTGTTCCTGTATGTGGTCTACCCGCGCCTGCGCCGCAAGGTGCAGAAACTGGGCGACGCCGCCGCCCCCAGCCACGTATTCCTGATGGTCACCAGTTTTCGCATCGACGCCCTGACCACCGCCCAGGTATACAGCTCGGTGATCCGCGAGGCCATCGAGTGTGGCTATCCCACCACTGTGGTCTGTTCGCTGGTGGAAATGTCCGATGAACTGCTGGTCAAGGCCTTGTGGGCCAAGATGGCCCCGCCTGACCGCGTCTCCCTGGACTTCGTGCGCATCGCCGGCACCGGTAAGCGCGACGGCCTGGCGTTCGGTTTCCGTGCCATCTCCCGCCACTTGCCCGACGACAACGCAGTGGTGGCGGTGATCGACGGCGACACCGTGCTGGCCGAAGGCTGCGTGCGCAAGACCGTGCCCTGGTTCAAGCTTTATGAAAACGTCGGCGGCCTGACCACCAACGAATTCTGCGAAGTACGCGGCGGCTACATCATGAGCGAATGGCACAAGCTGCGTTTCGCCCAGCGCCACATCAACATGTGCTCCATGGCCCTGTCCAAGCGCGTGCTGACCATGACCGGGCGTATGTCGGTGTTCCGCGCCACCGTGGTCACCAATCCCGAATTCATCGCCGATGTGGAAAGCGACTCGCTTGAACACTGGCGCCTGGGCCGCTTCAAGTTCCTGACCGGCGACGACAAGTCCAGCTGGTTCAGCCTGATGCGCCTGGGTTACGACACCTTCTACGTGCCTGACGCCGCCATCAACACGGTGGAACACCCGCCCGAGAAGAGCTTCCTCAAGGCCAGCCGCAAACTGATGTACCGCTGGTATGGCAACAACCTGCGCCAGAACTCCCGCGCCCTGGGCCTGGGCGTGCGCCGCCTGGGCGTGTTCACCAGCATCGTGTTGTTCGACCAGCGCGTGTCCATGTGGACCAGCCTGCTGGGCCTGACCGTGGCCATCATCGCCACGCTGAAATTCAATATCGCGTTCCTGCTGGGTTACCTGCTGTGGATCGGCATCACCCGATTGATCCTGACCATCATGCTGTTGTGTTCGGGGCACTCCGTGGGGCCTGCCTATCCGGTGATCCTGTATTACAACCAGATCGTCGGCGCACTGATGAAGATCTATGTCTTCTTCCGCCTCGACAAGCAGTCCTGGACTCGCCAGCCCACCGTGCTCAAACGTGATCTCGCCAGCTTTCAACAATGGTTCAACACCTGGTCTTCCCGGACCATGACGTTCTCGGCCGCCAGCATCTTCGTCGCTGTGCTGTTCGTGATCGTGTGAGCCGGACACTAATGGATTAAGTAGGAAATACCGCCATGAATAATGCCGTGAACGTGAACGTTGTGCATGAATCCGAAGCCCAGCGCCAGCATGCTCGAGTCAAGCTGCCCGCCAAGCTTCGCTACCAGGGGCCCAACCGCGAAACCATCGAGGTTCGCATCGAAGACCTGTCGGCGGGTGGCTTGGCGTTCACCGCCCCCAAGCCGTTGAAAGAAGGCGAAGTGCACCGCGGGCGCCTGATGTTTGTCATCGATACCCTGGGCCTGGGCATGGACATCGAATTCCAGGTGCGTTCGTTCAACGACGCCACTGGCCGTGTGGGTTGCCAATTCCAGAACCTGGAACAGCAGGACATCGCCACCATGCGCCACCTGATCACCTCGCACCTGAGCGGCGAGATCATCAGCGTCGGCGACGTGCTGGGCACCCTGCAGCGTGACAACTTCACCAAGGCGCGCCGCGACAAGAAAGTCGGCGGCCAGTCGGCCATGGCCCGCCTGCGTGCCGTGACCTTCAGCGCCGGCGTGTTCGTGGTAGGCCTGGCCGCCTTCGGCTTCGTGCTCAAGTCGGTGTACGGCCTGTATTTCGTCACCCATGCCCAGGCGGGCCTGGTGTCGGCGCCCTCGATGAACATCACCATGCCGCGCGACGGTACCGTGCAAAGCCTGGTGGGTGCAGACGGCGTGGCACCCAAGGGCGCGCCACTGGCGACCTTCAGCACCAGCATGCTCGACGTGCTGAAAGGCAACCTGGACCCAGACCAACTGCAACCCGAGAAAATCACCGAACTGTTCGGCAAGCAAATGACCGGCACCCTCACCTCCCCCTGCGACTGCACCGTGGGCCAGCAACTGGTCGCCGACGGCCAGTACGCCAGCAAGGGCGACGTGATCTTCACCCTGGTACCGCGCAACACCACCGCCAACGTCGAAGCGCGCTTCGCCTACCGCCAGTTCGGCGACATCACCCCGGGCACCGCGGTGAACTTCCAGGTGGCCGGCGACACCACCGTGCGCCAGGGCAAGGTGGTCAACGCCACCAGCATCAACCCGCTGGACCTGTCCTCGGACCTGCGTGTGCAGATCCAGCCGAATGAGCCTCTGAACAGCAACCTCACCGGCCGTGCCGTCGACGTCAGCAGCGACCGTGGGCCGTCGCTGAACTGGCTGATGGACAAAGCCATGGCCGCTGGCCAGTAAGCCGGAATCGAGGAGAACACCTGTGGCTAGCACTCTAAGAATATTGCCAGGATCGGCGCTGTTGGGCCTGGCCGTCGCGATCGGCCTGGCCGGTTGCGCGGGCCTGCCGGACCAGCGTCTGGCCAACGAAGCCTTGAAGCGTGGCGACACGGCGCTGGCCCAGCAGAACTATCAGCAACTGGCAGACCTGGGCTACACCGAAGCCCAGGTGGGCCTGGCCGATATCCAGGTGGGAACCCGCGACCCCGAGCAGCTGCGCCAGGCCGAGGCCACCTACCGCGCCGCGGCCGATACCTCACCGCGGGCCCAGGCCCGCCTGGGGCGCCTGCTGGCCCTCAAGCCGCACCCCACCGAGGCCGAACAGCGTGAAGCCGAAGGCCTGCTGAAGAAAGCGTTCGCCAATGGCGAGGGCAACACCCTGACGCCGCTGGCCATGCTCTACCTGCAATACCCCAACACCTTCCCGGGCGTGAACGCCCAGGAAAAGATCAACCAGTGGCAGGCCGCCGGCTACGCCGAGGCGAACCTGGCGCAAGTACTGGTGTACCGCATCCAGGGCACCTACGACCAGCACTTGGACGACGTCGAAAACCTGTGCCGCAAGGCCTTGAACGTGGCCGATGTGTGCTACGTGGAATTGGCCACCGTGTACCAGAAGCGCCAGCAGACCGACCGCCAGCAAGCCCTGCTCGCACAGTTGCAGGCTGCCTATGCCAAAGGCGCCGTACCAGCCATGCGCGTGGACGCCGTGGCACGCGTGCTGGGTGACGCCAGCCTGGGCCAGACCGACGAGAAAACCGCCCAGGCGATGCTGGAAAAGATCGCCCCGGTGTACCCGGCCTCGTGGGTCAGCCTGGCGCAGTTGCTGTACGACTTCCCGGAGCTGGGTGACGTCGACAAGATGATGGAATACCTGGACAAAGGCCGTAACGCCGACCAACCCCGTGCCGAGCTGCTGCTGGGCAAGGTCTACTACGAAGGCAAGCTGGTGCTGCCGGACGCGAAAAAGGCCGAGCAGCACCTCAAGGCTGCCGCACCCACCCAGGTCAGCGCTCATTACTACCTGGGCCAGATCTACCGCCGTGGCTACCTGGGCGAACCCGAGCCACAGAAGGCCGTGGACAACCTGCTGGTAGCGGCCCGCGGTGGCCAGGCCAGCGCCGACTTCGCCTTGGCCCAGCTGTATTCGGGCGGCCGCGGCACCCAGCCGAACCCGGTGTACGCCTACCTGTTCGTGCAACTGGCCAAAGCCCAGCCCGAACCGGCCCAGCCGGTGCTGGACCTGGCCACGCAACTGGAAACCACCCTGTCACCTGACCAGCGCGCCCAGGCCCAGCAACTGCTGCAGCAAGAACAGCGAGTGCGCGGTGCCATGAACCAGAACAGCAGCATTGCCCTGCAGACGCTGGAAGACGAAGACGGTGAGGACAAATCGCTATGAAGTTGAACCAATGGATGAAGGCCGGTATCGGCCTCGGCTTCGCCGCCCTGTGGTCCTGCCCGACATTGGCGGCCCTGACCGCCGACCAGAATTTCGGCCTTGAAGTCAAAGGCACCCTGCAGTCCGAAGACGACCGCGACCTGGGCACCCGCTCCGGCGGCGACGTCAACGGCCTGGGCCTGGACCTGCGCCCTTGGCTGTACGGTCAGTGGGGCAACTGGAGCGCCTATGCCATGGGCCAGTTGGTGACCGCCACCGACACCATCCAGACCGACACCCTGCAAGAGTCCGATGTCAGCAGCGACAGCACCGCCAGCGGCCGCGAGCAGAAACGCAACTACCTGGCCATGCGCGAATTCTGGGTCGGCTACAGCGGTTTCACGCCCTACCCCGGCGAGATCCTCAAGTTCGGCCGCCAGCGCCTGCGCAATGACGACGGCGAATGGAAAGACACCAACATCGAAGCGCTGAACTGGGACTTCGACACCACCCTGCTGCGCGCCCACGCAGGTGTTGCCGAACGTTTCAGCGAATACCGCACCGACCTCACCGAGCTGTCGGCCAGCGACAAGGACGTGCTCCACGCCTATGGCGATGTGTCGTACCAGTGGACCCCTGGCCAGTGGGTCGGCCTGCGCGCCCACCATACTCATGACAGCGGCAGCCTGCCCCATACCGGCGAGGCCATCGACGATTCGGACAAGAGCAGCACGGGCGACCTGACCTGGCTGGGCCTGGAAGCCGACAGCGATGCGTACAACCACGAGAACCTCAACACCATCAACTACTGGAGCAGCCTGACGTTCATGTCCGGCAACCGCGACAGTATTGGCAGCAACGTGGTCGACGGCCAGACCGTGGCAGGCGACAAGAGCAGCGGGCACGTCAACGGCTGGGCCACCGACCTGGGCCTGCGCGTGCACCTGGACCCGAACTGGCAAGTGGGCGGCGCCTACTCGCGTGCCAGCCGCGACTACGAACAGAATGGCCTGCAAAGCAACCGCTCGACCTGGACCGGCACCCGTGCCCGCGTCGCCCGCTTCGGCGAGGCCTACCAGGCCGAGATGGCCAACACCCAGACCGCGTCGCTGTTCGCTTCCTGGCAGCTGCGCGACGAATACGACGCCAGCCTGATCTACCACAAGTTCTGGCGGGTGGACGGCAACCAGGGCATCGGCACCAGCACCCTGGATGCGGTGAACACCACCTTCGACCCGGAAAACCCGACCGATATCACCTCCATCAGCTCGCTGCCGTTGTCCGACGGTGACAAAGACCTGGGTCAGGAAATGGATCTGGTGGTGTCCAAGTACTTCAAGCAAGGCCTGTTGCCTGCGGCCCTCAGCCAATCCCTGGACGAGCCGTCGGCCCTGGTGCGCCTGCGCGCCGGTGTGTTCAAACCCGGCTCGGCCTATGGCAACCAGGTGGACAACTACATGCACCGCGCCTTTATCGACGTGATCTGGCGCTTCTGATGCGACTGCGAAGGGAGTGCGATGACATGATGAACAGCGACAGATCACCGTTGCCAACAGCCTTGCTGGCCACCGCCCTGCTGCTGGCCAGCGGCGCCGCCCTGGCCAGTGCCCCGGCCGCACACCCGGCAGCGGCCCCGGCGCAGGACGAAGCCAAGACCCTGCAACAGGCCAAGACCTACACCGTGACCACCGCACCGCCGGAGTCGCTGGAACTGGCCGCGCCGAAACTGCCCGACCTGACCGGCTACACCGCACAGGCAGTGGCGGCCAAGATCGACCGCCGCAAGCCGGGCAAGGTCATGGTCAAGCGCATGCTGCAGGAAGACGTGCTGAAGGAATTCATCGGCGGCGACAACAAGATGGCAGAGTGGGTGAACCGCCAGCACGGTATTCCCCAGGCCATCTTCGTCGAGGACGGCTACGTCAACCTCACCGAGCTGACCAAAAAGCTGCCCAAGCAGTACATCCGCGAAACCGCGCCGGGTGTTTACCTGGCCCGCTTGCCTATCGTGGTCGGCCACAACGGCGTGTTCGAAGTCGACAAGCAGACCAAGGAACTGCGCCTGTCCCAGGAGGGCGGCGCATTCATCGTCAACGACGGCAAGCTGTTCCTGCGCGACACCCGTGTGCTGGGCTGGCGCGAGGCCGACAACGGCCCGTCCACCTTCCGCCAGCCCAAGGAGTTCCGCCCGTTCCTGCTGTCCTGGGGTGGCACCGAGACCTACATGGTCAACACGGTGATGGCGAGCATGGGCTACAACCAGTCCAAGTCCTATGGCGTGAGTATTTCCCAGTACACCCCGAACATGAGCGCGCAGATGGGCCGCGGCCAGCCAACCGGCTGGATCATCGGCAGCACCTTCTCGGACATGTGGTACGGCTTCTACTGCTATGAAACCCGCGACTTCGTGGTCAAGAGCAACACCTACCACGACAACATCATCTACGGCATCGACCCCCACGACCGTTCCCACGGCCTGATCATCGCCGACAACACCGTGTACGGGACGAAGAAGAAGCACGGCATCATCGTGTCGCGGGAAGTGAACGACAGCTTCATCATCAACAACCGCAGCTACGACAACCACCTCTCGGGCGTGGTGATCGACCGTAACAGCGTGGGCAACCTGGTGGCCTACAACAAGATCTACAAGAACCACACCGACGGCATCACCCTGTACGAGAGCGCCGACAACCTGCTGTGGGGCAACGAGCTGCTGGGCAACAAGCGCCACGGTATTCGCGTGCGCAACAGCACCAACATCCGCCTCTACGAAAACAAGGCGCTGGCCAACGGCCTGACCGGTGTGTACGGGCACATCAAGGACCTGAGCAACACCGACCGCAACATCAAGCTCGACCCGTTCGACGCCCAGGTCTCGCTGATCCTGGTGGGTGGCGAACTGGCCGGCAACGGCACAGGGCCGCTGTCCATCGACTCGCCCCTGTCGGTGGAGCTGTACCGGGTGTCGATGCTCGCGCCGACCAAATCCAGCGGCATCAGCTTCACCGGCATCCTGGGTGACCGCCAGGCGGAAATCATGGACCTGATGGTACGCCAACAAAAAGCCGTGCTGATCGACCCCGTCGAACGCCAGACCGAAATGCAGGACTGAGGATGAATTTCATGCACCCCACATTGATCAAGCTGCTCAGCCTGTCGGGCCTCGCCGCCGCGATGCTGGCCGCCAACGGCGCCAAGGCCCAGGACTTCGCCGCGCCCAAGTACGAAGCCGCCCCCTGCTGCAGCCTGTGCCCGGCCGCCCATGACGCCAAAAACTATGTGACCCGCTACCAGCAGAACTTCACCACCCTGGTACAGGCCCAGGGCGACTGGCTGTTCCGTACCCAGGAAGACCTGCGTACCGAGTTCGACACCACCCCCGAAGGCTACCGCCGCCTGCAGCAGTTGCACGATGCATTCAAGAGCAAGGGCATCGAACTGGTGCTGGTGTACCAGCCTACCCGTGGCCTGGTGGACCGCAACAAACTGTTCCCGGCCGACCGCGACAAGTTCGACTACGACAAGGCGCTGAAAAACTACCAGGCCATGCTCAAGCGCTTCGCCAGCATGGGCTATAACGTGCCGGACCTGTCGCCGTTGACCAACGAACAGCAGGCCCACGACTTCTACTTCCGCGGCGACCAGCACTGGACCCCGTATGGCGCCCAGCGCACCGCCAAGATCGTGGCCGAGACCGTGAAAAAGATGCCCGCCTTCGCCAACGTGCCCAAGCGTGAATTCGAAACCCACCTGTCCGGGCGCATGGGCAAGACTGGCACCCTGCACAACATGGCTGGCCAGCTGTGCGGCACCAGCTACGCCATTCAGTACATGGACCAGTTCACCACCGAGCCCAAGGGCGAGGCCTCCGACAGCGACCTGTTCAGCGATGCCGGTACCCCGCAGATCACCCTGGTGGGCACCAGCCACAGTGGCAAGAACTACAACTTCTCGGGCTTTCTGGAACAGAGCATCGGCGCCGACATCCTCAACGTCGCCTTCCCCGGCGGCGGCCTGGAAGGCTCGATGCTGCAGTACCTGGGTAGCGACGACTTCCAGAAGCACCCGCCGAAAATCCTCATCTGGGAATTCTCGCCGCTGTACCGCCTGGACCAGGAGACCATCTACCGGCAGATGATGTCGATGCTGGACAACGGCTGCGAAGGCAAGCCAGCCGAACTGCAAGCCAGTGCCACGCTGAAAACCGGCAAGAACGAACTGCTGGTGAACGGGCGCAACGGCATCAAGGACCTGCACAACGGCAACCACCAGATCGACATCCGGTTCGCCGACACCTCGGTCAAGACCCTGCACGCCACCCTCTGGTACCTGAACGGCCGCCACGAGGACCTGAAAATCGAGAAACCCGAAACATCCGAAACCGACGGGCGTTTTGCCTTCGAGTTGCGCAACGACGAGGACTGGGCTTCGCAGAACCTGCTGGCCCTTGAGGTGCAAGGCCCGGACGCCGGGCAGGCACCGCAGAAAGTCGAAGCCACCGTGTGCAAGCGCAACGTCTTCCCCGGCGTTCAGCAATCACCGAAACAACAGAACGCCCAAGCCGGACTGTGAGGTCAATCATGAACCGCGCCAACGTACTCAAGCACCTGCTGGCCCCGACCCTGTTGGGCCTGGCCATGTTCGCCGCCAACGCCCAGGCTGCCGCACCCTTGCACCCGCCGCAGGGTTACCTGGCGGCCGTGGACAAGTTCAAGACCAGCCCCAACGACCAGGGCTGCCAGGCCATGCCGGCGCCCTACACCCAGAGCCTGCAGTTTCGCAGCAAGTACGAAGGTTCGGACAAGACCCGTTCGACCTTCAATGCCTCGTCCGATAAAGCCTTCCGTGATGCCACCAAAGACATCACCAACATGGAGCGCGGCATCAGCAAGCAGGTGATGGTGTACATGCGCGACGGCAACCCGCAGGAGCTGGACTGCACCTTGAACTGGCTGACCGCCTGGGCCCAGGCCGACGCGCTGATGTCCAAGGACTTCAACCACACCGGCAAGTCCATGCGCAAATGGGCACTGGGCAGCATGGCCTCGGCCTACGTGCGCTTGAAGTTTTCCGATTCGCACCCACTGGCCAACCACCAGCAGCAGACCCAGGTGATCGAAGCCTGGTTCGGGCGCCTGGCCGACCAGGTGGTGAGCGACTGGAACAACCTGCCGCTGGACCACACCAACAACCATTCGTACTGGGCAGCCTGGTCGGTGATGGCCGCCTCCGTGGCCCTGGACCGCCGCGACCTGTTCGACTGGTCGGTGAAGGAATACAAGATCGGCGCCAACCAGGTCGATGCCGACGGTTTCCTGCCCAACGAAGTCAAGCGCCAGCAGCGCGCCCTGGCCTACCACAACTACGCCCTGCCACCGCTGTCGATGATCGCCAGCTTTGCCCAGGCCAACGGTGTGGACCTGCGCCAGGAAAACAACGGTGCCCTCAAGCGCCTGGGCGACAAGGTGCTGGCAGGGGTGAAAGACCCGAGCATCTTCGAAGCGAAGAACGGCAAGGACCAGGACATGACCGACCTGAAGGTGGACAGCAAATTCGCCTGGCTCGAACCCTGGTGCAGCCTTTACAGCTGCCCACCCGATGCGTTGCAGCGCAAGCATGAAGGCCAGCCGTTCAAGACCTTCCGCCTGGGCGGCGACCTGACCAAGGTCTACGACCCCGAGCACGAGAAAGGTAACAAGGGCTCGTAGCACTTGTAGCCGCTGCCGTCAGGCAGCGGCTACAGGCGGTAACCGGACGTAATCACCCCCTGGAATAAATGGGGGGTTTGGGGGGGCTTCGGCCCTTGTGTATGGATCAAACAAGGAGAGATCGGGATGGTTTTCTCATCTAACGTGTTCCTGTTCCTGTTCTTGCCGGTCTTTCTCGGCTTGTACTACCTGTGCGGCAATCGTTACCGCAACCTGCTGTTATTGGTCGCCAGCTATGTGTTCTACGCCTGGTGGCGGGTGGATTTCCTGGCGCTGTTCGCCGCGGTCACCCTGTGGAACTACTGGATCGGCCTGCGCGTAGGCGCCGCCGGCATCCGCACCAAACCCGCGCAACGCTGGCTGCTGCTGGGCGTGGCCGTGGACCTGTGCGTGCTGGGCTACTTCAAGTACGCCAACTTCGGCGTGGAAAGCATCAACGCCATCATTACCTCGTTCGGCATGCAGCCGTTCATTCTTACCCACGTGCTGCTGCCCATCGGCATCTCGTTCTACATTTTCGAATCGATCAGCTACATCATCGACGTGTACCGTGGCGACACCCCGGCCACGCGCAACCTGATCGACTTCGCCGCGTTCGTGGCCATCTTCCCGCACCTGATCGCAGGGCCGGTATTGCGCTTCGCCGACCTGGTGGACCAGTTCAACAACCGCACCCACACCCTGGACAAGTTCAGCGAAGGCGCCACCCGCTTCATGCAGGGCTTCATCAAGAAGGTGTTCATCGCCGACACCCTGGCCACCGTCTCGGACCACTGCTTCGCGCTGACCAACCCCACCACCGGCGACGCCTGGCTGGGTGCCCTGTCCTATACCGCGCAACTGTACTTCGACTTCTCCGGCTACAGCGACATGGCCATCGGCCTGGGCTTGATGATGGGTTTCCGCTTCATGGAAAACTTCAAGCAGCCCTACATCAGCCAGTCGATCACCGAGTTCTGGCGCCGCTGGCACATCAGCCTGTCGACCTGGCTGCGCGACTACCTGTACATCACCTTGGGTGGCAACCGCAAAGGCACCCTGGCCACCTACCGCAACCTGTTCCTGACCATGCTGCTGGGCGGCCTGTGGCACGGCGCGAATTTCACCTACATCATCTGGGGTGCCTGGCATGGCGCCTGGCTGGCCATCGAGCGGCTGCTGGGCATCAACACCACACCACGCTCGCTGAACCCCATCCGCTGGGTGTTGACCTTCCTGCTGGTGATCATGGGCTGGGTGATCTTCCGCGCCGAGAACCTGCACGTGGCCTACCGCATGTACGGCGCCATGTTCAGCTTCGGCGACTGGCACCTGTCGGAACTCAACGCCGCCAGCCTCACCGGCCTGCAAGTCGCCACCCTGGTGGTCGCTTACCTCACCCTGGCGTTCTTCGGCCTGCGTGACCTGTACAGCAACCCGCCCAAGCCCAAGGCCAAGGCGCCGGTGGCCGAAGCCAATGGCCCGGCTACCGCGCAACCTGGCCTGTACCGCGCCACCCCGGGCGACAACCCGGCAGCCCTGGCGGCCCATGCCCATGGCCATCAGGTGCAAGCCTCGTACTGGACCGTGGACTGGAGCCGGTACCTGATGCGCGCCCTGGTGCTGCTGCTGTTCGTGGCGTCGATCCTGAAGCTGTCGGCGCAGAGCTTCTCGCCATTCCTTTACTTCCAGTTTTGAGCGAGCCGACCATGACCCGATCATTACGCATTCTCTATATCCTGCTGTTCCTGGCCGTGCTGCTGGGCCTGGGCATCTGGTCGTTGTGGAGCTTCGCCAGCTTCAACCGCACCGCGCAGATGACCGTGCTCAACGGCAAGTTCACCAAGGCGGTGGAAACCCACTACGACGACCAGTTCCCGATCAAGCGCCTGGGCACCAACCTGTGGGCCGCGGTGGACTTCAAGCTGTTCAACGAAGGCCGTCCCGGCGTGGTGCTGGGCCGCGACCAGTGGCTGTACAGCGACGAGGAGTTCGACCCGGTGGCCGGCGGCCAGCAGATCGAAGCCGACAACTTCGCCCTGATCAAAGGCGTGCGTGACCAGCTCAAGCAACACGGTGTGCAACTGGTACTGGCCATCGTTCCGGCCAAGGCCCGCCTGTACCCCGAGCACATCGGTGCCACCGCACCGGCCGAACTGCACAAGGACCTGTACCAGCAGTTCCATGCCCAGGCCGCGGCCGCCGGTATCCTCGCCCCCGACCTGCTGGCCCCGCTGCAACAGGCCAAGGCCCAGGGCCAGGTGTTCCTGCGCACCGACACCCACTGGACGCCCATGGGCGCCGAAGTGGTGGCGCACAACCTGAGCACCGCCATTGCCCAGAAGGCGCCGCTGAGCGGCGACCCGCAGACCTTCGTCACCGCCAGCGAACAGGCCAAGCCCTACAAGGGCGACCTGACCAACTTCCTGCCCCTGGACCCGCTGTTCAGCAACCTGCTGCCCAAGCCCGATGAACTGGCCCAGCGCACCACCACCCAGGCCGGTGACAAGGCCGCCAGCGGTGACGCCCTGTTCGGTGGCAGCGAAATTCCAGTGGCCCTGGTGGGCACCAGCTACAGCGCCAACCCGCACTGGAACTTCCTGGGCGCCCTGCAGCAGTCGCTGCATAGCGACGTGGTCAATTACGCCGAGGACGGCCATGGCCCGATCCTGCCGATGCTCAAGTACCTGCAAACCGACGCATTCAAGAGCAGCCCGCCACAAGTGCTGATCTGGGAATTCCCGGAACGATATCTGCCGATGAAAAACGACCTCAGCGACTTCGATCCGAACTGGATCGCCGAGCTGAAAAAAGACCCGAACACCAACCAGAACCTGGCTGTGGGCCAATCCAACTGAGCCTTCGTCAAGAGCGCTCGACCTTACAAGCAAAGAGGAATCGCACATGACCGCACGTACCGTTAAAACCCGTCTCGCCGCCGCTGTCATCGCCGCTGCCGGCCTGCTCTCCACCCAGGCGTTCGCCGGTGGCGACGCCGCGCTCTACGGCCCTACCGCGCCAAAAGGCTCCGCGTTCGTTCGCGTCTACAACGCCAGCAACCAGGAAGTCAGCGCCAGCGTCGGCAACACCAACCTCAACGAAGTCGCACCGCTGGCCAGCAGCGATTTCAGCTTCCTGCCCCAGGGCGACTACAGCGCCAAGGTAGGCGCCAAGACCCTGCCGGTGAAACTGGCTTCGGACCACTACTACACCGTGGTCAACAACACCAACGGCAACCCGCAGCTGGTTGAGGAACCACCGTTCAAGAACAAGCAGAAGTCGCTGGTACGCGTGCAGAACCTCAGCGACAAGCCCCTGACCCTGAAGACCGCCGACGGCAAGACCGACGTGGTCAAGGACGTGGCCGCCAAGGGTACCGGTGAGCGCGAGATCAACCCGGTGAAAGTCAGCCTGGCGCTGTACGAAGGCGACAAGAAAGTCAGCGACCTCAAGCCTGTGGCCCTGGAGCGCGGCGAAGCCGCCGTGCTGTACGTGACCGGCGAAGGCACCAGCCTGTCGCCAGTGTGGGTACAGCGCCCGGTCTCCACTCGCTGAGAAGAATCGAGTTGGCCGCCCGCCCGAAACGGGCGGCTGACAGGGAACAAAAACAAGACAGAAACGGCAACGCAAACGTCTAACAACCATTCGTTTATTGGAGAAACAACATGATTCCGGTGATCTTGTCAGGTGGTAGTGGCTCTCGTCTGTGGCCGCTTTCGCGCAAGCAGTTCCCCAAGCAATTCCTGGCCCTGACCGGCGAGCACACCCTGTTCCAGCAAACCCTGGAGCGCCTGGTGTTCGAAGGCATGGACACCCCTATCGTGGTCTGCAACAAAGACCACCGTTTCATCGTCAATGAACAGCTGAGCAACCTGAAGCTGGAAACCCAGGGCATCCTCATGGAACCCTTCGGCCGCAACACCGCGCCAGCAGTAGCCCTGACCGCCATGAAGCTGGTCAACGAAGGCCGCGACGAACTGATGCTGGTGTTGCCGGCCGACCACGTCATCGACGACCAGAAAGCTCTGCAACGCGCCCTGGCCCTGGCCACAGTGGCTGCCGAACGTGGCGAGATGGTGCTGTTCGGCGTGCCGGCTACCAAGCCGGAAACCGGCTATGGCTACATCAAGTCCAGCAACGATGCCCTGCTGCCTGAAGGCGTCAGCCGCGTGTCGCACTTCGTCGAGAAACCGGACGAAAAACGCGCCACCGAATTCGTCCAGGCCGGGGGCTACTTCTGGAACAGCGGCATGTTCCTGTTCCGCGCCAGCCGCTTCCTGGAAGAGCTGAAAAAGCACGACCCGGACATCTACGACACCTGCATGCTGACCCTTGAGCGCAGCGTGAAAGACGGCGACAACATCGAGATCGACGAAGCCACCTTCGCCTGCTGCCCGGACAACTCCATCGACTACGCGGTGATGGAAAAAACCCAGCGCGCCTGCGTGGTGCCGCTGACTGCCGGCTGGAGCGACGTGGGCTGCTGGTCGTCGCTGTGGGACGTGCACGAGAAAGACAGCAACGGCAACGTCACCAAGGGCGATGTGGTGGTACAGGACAGCCGCAACTGCATGATCCACGGCAACGGCAAACTGGTGTCGGTGATCGGCCTGGAAAACATCGTGGTGGTGGAAACCAAGGACGCCATGATGATTGCCCACAAGGACAAGGTCCAGGGCGTGAAGCAGATGGTCGCCACCCTCAACGAACAGGGCCGCAGCGAAACCCAGAACCACTGCGAAGTGTACCGCCCGTGGGGTTCGTACGACTCGGTCGACATGGGTGGCCGCTTCCAGGTCAAGCACATCTCGGTCAAGCCGGGCGCCTGCCTGAGCCTGCAGATGCACCACCACCGCGCCGAACACTGGATCGTGGTTTCGGGCACCGCCGAAGTCACCTGTGACGAGAACGTGTTCCTGCTCACCGAAAACCAGTCCACCTATATCCCGATCGCCTCGGTGCACCGCCTGCGCAACCCGGGCAAGATCCCGCTGGAAATCATCGAAGTGCAGTCGGGCAGCTACCTGGGTGAAGACGACATCGAGCGCTTCGAGGACATCTACGGTCGTTCCACTCCGATCGAGCGCGGCGTGTCGGTGAAAACCATCGCGCAGTAAGGTTTCACCGTTGGCATGAAAGCCCCTGCCTCATTCGCTGCGTCCCCTATCCGCAGCCAGTGAGGCAGGGGCTTTTTTGCTCAGGGAACCGGTGAAACATGGCTTACAGCTACTCGAAAGTTGAAATGAACACGCACTGTTAGTTTTGACAGTTGACGGCATTGCCCATGAAGAAAACACTTCGAGTTCATCCCGGAGGAAGTTGCCATGATCAAACAATCCGATGCCGTCGTTTTCAAACTCTTTGATCCCATTACCTTGCTCGCGTTGTCTCCTGCCCCCTCGCCCAATAACAGCGGTGTCTTTCGTTGGAAGGACAGCGAAACCGACTACACCTCGGCACGTGCCGTTACGGCTTACAGTGAGGAAGCCACACCGACACAATCGTATTGGCAAATGGCCGGAAGCCTGGGAAACATTTTCGACAACACGTTATTTTCTATAATCTTCCGTATTCAATCGAACACCTACAACCTGGTACTGCATGACACATTACAGTCTGGGAATCCGATACTCGATATGCATTTGCTGCGTTCGCTACCGCCAGGGAGCGATATTCCGCTGGTTCAAATTTACGACGCCAGCGGCGAGGTCACCGTCAACATTGACACCGCAAAGAACAGGTTCGAAGGCCAGTTCATATTCAGGGTGCCGACGGAACGAATCGATTTCACGGGCGCTTTTTCATTGTCGCTGTTTCCCGGCCCCAATGATCGCCTAACTCACTCGTAAACACTGCCCGCAGGTGGTCGGCAGTCCTCCTGGTTCGGTGAGGTCCAATGAGCGTTTGAGCACCGCCGGGTGCGTGGCTCACGTTGCCTATTCGCGATAGGATGACAAGCTTGTCTATCACGTGCGATCAAAGCCATGCTCATCGGCACCCTCCTCATCATCGCCTGGCTGTTCCTGCTGGTGCGCTACCCGAAAAAAGCCCTGCCCATTTCCCTGGTCGCCCTGGCGGGCCTGGCCATGGTCGGCCTCAGCGTGCTGTGGCAAGACAACCGCGAACTGGCGCAGCTGGCGCGCATGGGCTTGCACTTCAAGTACGACACCGAACAATGCCCGGCCGACCGGCCGGTGCGGGTGAGCATGAAAAATGGCAACAGCGTGCCGATGGTAGAGCTGCAATGGCGCCTGGCCGCCTTCGCCCCGGGCGATAGCGTGAACCTGGTGCAGGACGACTACGACGCCCCGCGCTATCGGGGGCCGGGGCAATTGCAGCCGGGTGCCGAGTGGGCCGACTGCCTGCCACTACCGCCGTTGCGGCCGGGGTACCGGGCGCAGACGCTGGAGTTCAGGGCGGAGCGGTTGCAGGGTAGTTTCGCCAACTGAGTGGCGCAACCGGAACGCTATTCCACCTGACTGAAAGGGAACCAACATGCCTGTCACCCTCATCACCGGTTGCTCAAGCGGCATCGGCCTGGCCGTTGCCCGCACGTTCAAGCAGGCAGGCCACAGCGTATGGGCAACCGCCAGGCGGCCCCAGGACGTAGACCGCCTGGCGGCCGAGGGCTTTCAGGCGCGTCAGCTCGACGTCAACGATGAAATCGCCGTGGCCGCGCTGGCGACCGAGTTGCCGAACCTGGACATACTGATCAACAACGCCGGCTACGGCGCCATGGGCCCGCTGCTGGACGGCGGCGTGGCCAGCATTCGCCAGCAGTTTGAAACCAATGTGTTCTCCATCGTCGGCATCACCCGCGCCCTGTTCCCGCACCTGCGCGCCAGCCGCGGCCTGGTGGTGAACATCGGCAGCGTTTCCGGCGTGCTGGTCACCCCGTTCGCCGGTGCCTACTGCGCCTCCAAGGCTGCGGTGCATGGCCTGAGCGAAGCGCTGCGCATGGAACTGGCGCCGTTTGGCGTGCGGGTGATGGAAGTGCAGCCGGGGGCCATCGACACCCAATTTGCCAACAACGCCAGCCGCGAGGCCGAACAGATCATCGCCGAGGGCTCGCCGTGGTGGCCGCTGGCAGCGCAGATCCGCGCGCGAGCCAAGGCCTCGCAGAACCGGCCGACACCGGCGCTGGAGTTTGCCCAGGTGTTGCTGGCGGCGGTGGAAAAGCCGCTGCCGGCGCGGGTGGTGCGCATTGGCAATGGCAGCCGGGCGTTGCCGTGGCTAGCGCGGTGGGTACCCGCGGGGGTTCTGGAGGGGGTGTTGAAGCGCAGGTTCGGGTTGGATCGCGTGCTCTAGACGCTCCAGAGGCCTTGTTGACGCTTGTGGGGGACAGGGGGAAATCTCAAATTTTTCCCACAGCAGCGATCACCTTCCTCCGATAGGAGTCACACCATGAATGTGATGAACTTCATGGGCTATACGGCCCGCATCGAGTACAGCGACGAAGATGGCCTGTTGGTCGGCCACCTGGCAGGAATCAAGGGCGTCGTAGGGTTCCATGGCGAATCCGTCAGCGAGTTACGCGCTGCCTTTGAGGAGGCCGTGATCGACTATCTCGATACCTGCAAAAAACTGGGCCGCGCTCCCCAGAAGGCCTATTCCGGAAAATTGAGCTTGCGCCTGGAGCCTGGTCTCCATGCAAGCGTGGCGGTCGAAGCCGAATTGGCCCACAAGAGCATCAACCAGTGGGTAGCAGATGTGCTGAGGCGCGAAGCGCGCTTCTCGATGAGTTGAAGCATTTTGAGAACGCCTGATCTCGAGGGCGCCACAACATCTTTACCTGGCAGCGGGTAGTCATCCCACAACCTGCTGCCAAGCCGAGAAAACTTACAGAGCGCCAGCCGTCCCCTGCTTGACCACCACCGTGCAAGTTGTCCCCGCCGCCAGCAAAAACCCGTCCGGCACCTCATCAATATGGATACGCACCGGCACCCGCTGCGCCAGTCTCACCCAATTGAACGTCGGGTTCACGTCCGCCACCAGCTCACGGCTTTCAGGGTTGTCTCGGTCGTAGATACCACGAGAAATACTCTCGACGTGCCCCTTCAAGACCTCACCACTCATCATCTGCAGATCAGCCTTGTCGCCCAGGTGCACATTCGGCAGCTTGGTCTCTTCGAAGAACCCATAAACCCAGAACGAGTTCTTGTCCACCACGGCCATCTTTGCCTCACCCGTGCGGGCGTAATCGCCTACGTGAACGTTGAGGTTGGTGACGTAGCCGTCGACCGTGGCCAGTACCTTGGTGCGCGACAGGTTCAACTGCGCAGCATCCAGAGCAGCCAGGGCCTGCTGGTAGTCGGCCTCGGCGCTGCTGGCGATGTTGCCCGCGTCTTCGCGGCTTTCCTTGGACACCACCAGGTTATCCATGTCGGCCCGGCGGCTGGCGTTGACCTTGCGCATCTCCCACGTGGCCTTGCGCGAAGCAACCAGGGCCTGGGCCTGTTTGACGGCGATCTGGTAGTGCTCGGGGTCGATCTGCAACAGCACGTCGCCCTTTTTCACCAACTGGTTGTCACGCACCGGCACAGCTACCACGTAACCGGTCACGTCGGGGGCGACGTTGATGATGTCGGCGCGCACCCGGCCGTCGCGGGTCCAGGGTGTTTCCATGTAGTGCACCCACAGCTCGCGGCCGATGAACACGGCCAGGGCCAGGATCAGCAAGGTGGCGATCAGGCTGAAAAACTTTTTCATCAAGTCAGTCTCAACGGTAAACGGTCAGCGCCATGGCGCCGAACAGGCAAACGAACAGGCTCAGGCGCAGCAGCGCCGGGTGCCAGAAGAAGCGGTACAGGTCCAGGCCACTGATAAAGCGATCCAGGGCCCAGCCCACCCCAAGGGCGACAAGAAACATCAGGGTCATGGTCGGCATGTACACGCCATGAAAGGCTATTTCGCGAGGCATGGGTCAGTCCTTCGGCGGGCGCGGCGGCGCCAGCTCGGCGAGCGGTGATTGCGGGTCCAGCAGGCTGCTGCGGATGAAGTGCAGGTAGCTCTGCACCCGGCGCAGCGCCGAGGTATCGAAGTGGCGGGCGAACGGCTCGTCGGTGTCGCGCACGCAATAAATGGCCTGATCTACCGCCGCCAGGCTGCGCTCGAGGTTGGCGCGGCTGGGCTGGATGAACAGGCGGATCAACGAACGGCCCATCACCCGGATGGCCTGGCGCCACGGCTGCGATTCGGCATAGACCGGGTGCACGGGCAGGATGGCCTGTTCGCGGCGCAACTCGATGATGGCGTGGCCCACCTCAAGCACCACGAACATCCAGCGCAGCAAATTGCGCTGCACTTCGGGCTTGCCCGCCGCCAGGCCATACGCCTGGTTGAGCACGTCGCGGGTGCGGCTTTCGAACGCCGAACCCAGGCCGCGCAGCTTGCCGCTGATGGCGAACACCACCTGCTCACGCAGATTGTGCTCCAGGCGGCTCCACAGCCAACGGCTGTTGGGCGGCAGGATGATGGCGCCCGCCGCAGCGCAGGCGAGCATGCCGATTACCATGCCGATGTAGTCGTTGATAAAGGCGTAGGCGTTGTACACCGTGACGTTGTCAGGCACCGAACCGATGCTGAAGAAAATCAGCAGGCCCAGGCCGTAACCCGCCCACTGGGGCCGCGAGGCCAGGAAAGCACCGAAGACGATCACCGGTGCCAGCACCATGCAAAGCAGCGGGAAGCCGTCGATCCACGGGAACACGAAAAAGGTTTCGGCAAAGCCCACCACCGCGCCCAGCATTGTCCCGCAGGCCATCTGGAACGACATGCGCTTGGGGTTCGGCGCGGCCGCCGACAGGCCCACCGTGGCCGCGGCCACCAGAGTCATGGTGGCGCCACTGGGCCAGGCGGTGGCGACCCAGTAGCTGCCCAGCAGGCCCAACACCGACATGGCCCGCAAGGCAGCGGCCGCTGACACCCACCAACTGGTCTGGGGCATGAACGGCTCGTCCCACTTTTCCCGGGCATGGCTGTGGTCAGCCAACGAGGCGTGGGTCTGGGCATAGCTGAGCAACTCGTCGACGAAGCGGTACAACAGCTCGTACGCGGTGTGAAAGTCCAGCAGGTCGTCTTCACTGGGGTTGCTCTCCACGAAGATCGCCCGCAACCGGCGCACATGGGAGGGCAGCTCTTCCTTGTACAGTGCCATCTGCTCGGCCAACTGGTGGGCGTCGGCATCGGTAAGGGCTCGGCCGGCATAGCGGTCCAGCAACGTGGCCAGGGCTTGCAGGCCGGGCTCGATGGCAGTGACCACCTCGGCGTGGCCGCGGGCACGGATGCGTTCGAGCAACTGGTGCAGGGCATTGAAGCGCGTGGTGATGGCCATGAACTCGCTGTTCAGGCGGCTGACCCGTCCGCTGCGCCGACGCATGTGCGGGTCTTCGAAGGCCACCACGCCGCGCAGGCTTTCCAGGCCCACGGCCTCGGAAATGAAGCGCACGTTGGTGCTTTCAAAGGCGTCACGCTGGCTATCGCCCCGCAGGCCATGGGCGACAAAGCCGGCAAACACGCCGAAGCGCTGGTACAGCGCATTGCGCATGGAGGTACTGGCCGACTGCGGTAGGATCGCGGCGCTCACCGCCGTGGAGACGATCAGGCCCAGGGAAATTTCCAGCACCCGCCACATGGCGGCCATGAACGCCCCTTCCGGGTGCGCCAGGGCCGGCAGGCCGATGAAGGCCGCGGTGTAGCCGGCCAGCACGAAACCGTAGCCCTTGAAGTTGCGATGGCGTACCGCACCGGCCGAGCAGATGCCGAACCAGATCATCAGGCTGGGCAGGAACAGCACGGTGTTCTGGGCGAACAGAGCAATCAGCGCCACGGTCACCACCGACCCGGCGATGGTGCCCAGGAACCGGTAGAAACTTTTGGCGAACACGTGGCCGCTTTGCAGTTGCATGACGATGAACACGGTGATCATCGCGGTGCGCGGCTGCGGCAATTCCAGGCGCATGGCCAGCCACAGGGTCACGAACGCGGCCAACAGGGTCTTGAAGATGTAGACCCAGGTGACGCCGTCGCTGCGCGCCCATTCGAAGAAGCCACGGCGCCACTGCAGTTCACCGAGGCGGCGCAGCGGTGCGGACAGAGAAGTCATGATCGTTCCGTCAGTGGTTGAGGATGGCCAGGGCCGCCGGGGTTTTCGGCGCCACGGTCTGCTGCTCGGTCGGCACGTCGTTGCCGGCCCCAAGGCCGCCGCCCAGGGCGGTCACCAGTTCAGCTTGAGCAGCCAGGCGCGCAGCCTGCACCTGCTGCTGGATTTCCTGCTGGTGGAACAGCTGAGTCTGGGCGTTGAGTACATTGAGGAAGTCGGTCAGGCCACGCTGGAATGCCACTTGGGCAATGTCATAGGTTTTCTGCGCCGAGGCCACGGACTGGGCAGCGAACACCTGTTGCTTGTCCATGGACTCGCGACGGATCAACTGATCGGAAATGCTTTTCAGCGCCTCGACCAGGGTCTGATTGTAATGCGCCACGGCGATGTCGTAGCCGGCCGAAGCTTCACCCAATTGGCTGCGCAGGCGGCCACCGTCGAAAATCGGCAGGCTGACGGCCGGGCCCACGGTGTAGCTGAGCTTGGAGGCGTTGAGGAAGCCGAGCATGGTCCCCCCGGTAGCCATGTAGCCAAGGCTGGCGGTGAGGTCGACATTGGGGTAGAAGCCGGCATGCGCCACGTCGATGCCACGGGCCTGGGCAGCTACCTGCCAACGGCTGGCGACCACGTCCGGGCGCTGCCCCAGCAGTTCGGCTGGCAGGGCCGACGGCAGCTTCAACGCCGCCCCCAGGGCCAGCGTCGGCCGTTGCAGGTGCGCGCCCTCACCGGGGCCTTTGCCGGCCAGGGCGGCCAGCTGGTTGCGGCTCAGGGCTATCTCTTCATCCAGCGAGTCGATCTGCCGGTGGGTTTCGGGCAGCGGCGTCTGCGCCTGGCTGACCTCGAACTGGGTACCGATGCCATGGGCCAGGCGTTTCTCGGCCAGTTGCAGGATCTGCTCCTGTTGGGCAAGGGTGGCCTCGGCGATGTCGCGCTGGGCGAAATGCAGGGATAACTGGATGTACACCTTGACGATGTTGTTGGTCAGTTCCAGTTGGGCCTGCCGCGCCTGGGCCACACTCATGTGGGCCATGTCCACGGCCTGTTCGGTGGCGTTGCTTTCGCGGCCCCACAGGTCCAGGGAATAGCTCAGGCCCAGCCCGGCGGTGTTGTCCCAGTCGGTCACGCCGCTCAGTTCGCCCGGCCCATAGAAATTGTCGGTCGGCCATTTATGCCGGGTCATGGAGCCCTTGCCGTTGATTTGCACCGCTTCGGCCGATTCCGCCACGCCAGCGGCGGCCTTGGCCTGGCGCACGCGGGCGGCAGCCATGGCCAGGGTTGGGCTGCCTTGCAGCGCCAGGTCCACCCACTGGTTCAATTGCGCGTCGCCATAGGCGCGCCACCATTGGCTGGCAGGCCAGTGGGCGTCCTTGGCGGCGGCCTGGATGGCTTCGTCGGTGGCCAGGGTGTTGGCAGACAGGGTCTTGCCCTGTGGGGCAATGCCTCCGGTGCCGATGCAGCCGCTGATGGTCAAAGTTAAGGCCAAAACGCTGAAAGCATTCAGCTTTGCAAATAGGCGACGCGGCACAGCTGCTAATTCCTGACTGAAAGAGAGGGGATTACCTTGAGGCGCCGATTCTAGGGGGTGAAACGGGTGCCGATAAGCGGGTATTCGTGCGATTCTTTGTTACGTAAAAAGCGATAATCGGTGTAAAGCTGCGAGACGACAATTGTTACTTCATGCGACAATTTGCCGTCTATTTAGAGAGTGACCCATGGACACCCTGCAAAACATGCGTGCTTTCAGTTGCGTGGCCGAAGCGGGCAGTTTCACTGCCGCCGCCGTGCAGCTCGATACCACCACCGCGAACGTCTCGCGGGCGGTTTCCAACCTTGAAGCGCACCTGCAAACCCGCCTGCTCAACCGCACCACCCGGCGCATTGCCCTGACCGAAGCGGGCAAGCGCTACCTGATGCGCTGCGAGCAGATCCTGGCCTACGTCGAAGAAGCCGAGGCCGAGGCCAGCGACGCTCACGCCCGCCCGGCCGGGCAGTTGAAAGTGCACACCATGACCGGTATCGGCATGCACTTCGTCATCGACGCCATCGCCCGCTACCGCAAGACGCACCCGGACGTGACCTTCGACCTTACACTGGCAAACCGCGTGCCCGACCTGCTGGATGAAGGCTATGACGTGTCCATCGTGCTGGCCAGCGAGCTGCCGGACTCGGGTTTCGTGTCCCAGCGGCTGGGCATCACCTACAGCATCGTCTGCGCCTCACCCGAGTACGTGAAGGCCCACGGCGCCGCGCGCAAGCCCAGCGACCTGATGGCCCATGCCTGCCTGCGCTTGATCAGCCCGGTTGTGCAGCTGGAAAAATGGCTGTTCGACGGGCCCGAAGGCCAGGAGATGGTCAACATCAGCAATGCACCCTTCCAGGTCAATTCCGCCGACGCGATGAAAAGCGCGATCATCAGCGGCATGGGCGTGGGCGTATTGCCGATCTACGCGGCCATCGATGGCCTGCGTAACGGCACCCTGGTGCGCATGTTGCCCGACTACCGGTTGCAGGAACTGAACCTGTACGCCATCTACCCGTCGCGCCAGTACCTGGATGCCAAGATCAAGACGTGGGTGGAATACCTGCGTGGGTCGTTGCCGGACATTCTGGCGGCCCATGAGGCTGACCTGAAGACCCATGAGCTGAACATGGCCCTGTGAGGCAACCATAAGCGTCAGGTTTCGAGCTTCACGCTGATTGCATTGCAGGTGGGGTCTTGCGACTCGCCACTTGAAGCTTGTAGCTTGCAGCCTGTCGCTTAAAAGCTGCCCTCAGGAGAACAAGTCCAATGAAAAAGACCGTACTGGCCTTCAGCCGCATCACCCCCCCCATGATCGAGCGCCTGGAACGGGACTTCGAAGTGATCGTGCCCGATCCGAAAAAGGGCGACATCGCTGTCCAGTTCGACGAAGCCCTTCCCCGGGCCCATGGCCTGATCGGCGCCGGTCGTCCGCTGGGCGCCAAGCAATTGGCCAGCGCGGCCAACCTGGAAGTGGTGTCCAGTGTCTCGGTGGGTTACGACAACTATGACGTGGCCTACTTCACCGAGCGCGGCATCATGCTCACCAATACCCCCGATGTACTCACCGAGAGCACTGCCGACCTGGGATTCTCGTTGATCATGAGCAGCGCCCGTCGGGTGGCCGAACTGGATGCCTGGACCAAGGCCGGGGAATGGAAAGCCAGCATCGGCCCGAACCATTTCGGCACCGACGTGCATGGTAAAACCCTGGGTATCGTCGGCATGGGCAATATTGGCGCGGCTATCGCCCGCCGTGGTCGCCTGGGCTTCAACATGCCGATCCTGTACAGCGGCAACAGCCGCAAGCCGGCCCTGGAACAGGAGCTGGGCGCGCAGTTCCGCAGCCTGGACGAATTGCTGGCCGAGGCTGACTTCGTCTGCCTGGTGGTGCCATTGAGCGAGAAGACCAAGCACCTGATCAGCCGCCGCGAGCTGACGCTGATGAAGCCGTCGGCCATCCTGGTGAACATCGCCCGCGGGCCGATCGTGGACGAACCGGCGCTGATCGACGCGCTCCAGAACGGCACCATCCGCGGTGCCGGCCTGGACGTCTACGAGAAGGAACCCCTGGCCGAATCGCCGCTGTTCCAGCTGAAAAACGCGGTGACCCTGCCGCATATCGGCTCAGCCACCTCTGAAACCCGCGAAGCCATGGCCAACCGCGCCATCAGCAACCTGACTGCGGCCTTGAAAGGCCAGCGCCCTCAGGACCTGGTGAACCCGCAGTCGTTCAAAGGCTGACTGGCTGACTGGCTGGGCGCCGCCCTGGTGCCCAGCCTTCTACAGGACGAGCCCGAGCGCCGGGCCAAGCACGCCGGCGGCGCCTGCCAGGCCAACCGCCCACCGCGGGCGATACGGCATCAGGAACACCAGCAACATCGCACTGCCCATCAACGCCGCGAACCAGTGCACGAGCCCCATGCTCCAGCCCCCGTCGACCACCACCGCCAGCCACAGGCCCGCCGCCAGCAACAGGCTACCGGCCAGGCGCAACCCCAGGCTGACTCGCGCCTGTGGCGGCCGGCCGACCAGGTCGCGGTAATGCCGCTCCATGCCCAGGCACAAACCGGCGAAGCCGGCATAGCACAACAACCCAACGACCAGCATCATGTGGGTTCGCCCTCCGCGCTCATGGCTACTTTACGGGCCTTGACCACAGGCACGTTGCGCCACAGCTTGCGCACCGCCCAGGCCAGCAGCAGGCCCCAGGCTAGCGCGGTGAGGTCGACCCCCGCCATGGCCCAGTCACCCTGGGCCAGGGAGCGGTTCAGACCCTGGCCTGTGGTCACCGCGTTGAGCAGTGGCAGCCCGGCATACAACAGCGCCGCCAGCCCCAGTTGTTCGAGCCAGGCCTGGCGCGCGGGGCGCAGGGCCGCATGCAGCGCCGACAACGCCCACACCCAGAAAAACACCCGTACCTCCAGGCCGCTGCGCCCGGCCAGCTCAAACGGCAGCAAGCGGTTGGCGTAGAAGAAACCGATGACCGCCAGCATCAGGCCGCCCATGCTCATCACATTGAGCACTGCCACCAGGCGCAAGTGGAACGGCTGGCGGGCGCTCTTGGCATGTTTGAGCTGGCGCTTGCCCAGCCACATCACCAGGCCGGTACCGATCATGGCGGTACCACTGATACCCGCCAGGAAATACAGCCAGCGCAGCCCCGGCCCGGCGAAGTGGCCCATGTGCATACCGTACAAACCACCGGCGATCATCATGGGTACCGAGCTGACCTGACGATCGAAACGCAATGCCCCCGAAACGCCGTCGTACACGCGCCCATAGCCGATCTGGTGAACGATGCGGTCGCCACCGTGACGGCCGAACACGACCGAGGCATTGGCGTCGCCGGGGTGGTCCACTTCGATCAGCCCCAGACGGCTACCGGGAGCCTGTTGCTGGAAGTCCCGGTACAGCTCCGACAGGGATACCAGCGGTGCCGGCTGGTTGGCGGCGGCCGGCACGCCCCTGCTCGGCATCAGGTCATCGTAGATGGCGCTGGTCTGCTTGCCGTACTGGGCCAGAATGTTGCCCGGCAGCAGCATGGTCATGAAAATCACCAGGCTGCTGTAGGTGATCATCAAATGGAACGGCAAGACCAGTACCCCCACGGCGTTATGGCCGTCGAGCCACGAACGCTGGCCCTTGCGCGGGCGGAAGGTGAAAAACTCCTTGAAGATCTTCTTGTGGGTGATGATGCCGCTGATGAGGGTCACCAGCATCACCAGCGCGCACAGGCTGGCCAGCCAGCGGCCCCACGGGTAGGGAAGCTGCAGCTGATAGTGGAACTGGTAAAAGAACTCGCCGCCCATGGACTCTCGCGCCGCTGCAAGCTGACCACTCCCGGCGTCCAGGATCTGGTTGGCAAAGCGCCCGGAAGGCCCGGGGTACATCACCTGGATATACGGCTGGCGCTCATCCGGCAGGTTGATGTACCACGTCTTCATGCCTGCGGCGTGCTGTTCCAGGTAACGCTGGGCCTTGTCCAGGGCAGCCGCGTCGTCGAGCGGGTGGCTGGCGATCTCCGGGTGGGTCCAGTGGTTGACCTCGTCCTTGAAGTAACTGAGCGTGCCCGTGAGAAAAATGGCGAACAGCAACCAGCCAAACACCAGCCCGGCCCAGGTGTGCAACCAGGCCATGGCCTGGCGAAAACCCTCTTTCATGGGTGCCCCCACAGCAGCACGCCGTTGACCGCCGCCAGCACCAGGCTCGGCACCAGCAGCCCCAACCAGGCGCGCCACGCCGAATGGCAGGCAAAGCACCACAGCACCGCGACCACATACACCAGGAACGACAGCATCATGCCGCTGATCATGGCCTCCCCGCGTGCCAGGGGCACCAGCGCAGCCAGGCTGATCCCCGTCAGCGAGGCAAGCACATAGCCCCCCAGGGCGGCTGCGACGATACGCGAGCAGACCCCGAGGCGGTAGACGACCGGCAGACCGACGGTGGCGCTTTTCATGAAGATGGCAGGCTCGACAGTGAGGAAGACAGGATCCGACTTTTAATGATAAATATTCTCATGCGCAAAGCAAGCACTGATCGTGTCGGCAATGATTGCCCATTATGTGTCATCAACCATACAATGCGAACAATTCTTATTCTGTAGCGCACCCTGTAGCGCCGGAGAGCCCACGGTGTCGCGCGCCAATCCCCCTTCACTGCCCCTGATCGAGGGCCTGTACCTGAGCCACCAGGGCTGGCTGACCCAGTGGTTGCGCCGTCGCCTGGGCTGCCCGGACAGCGCCGCCGACCTGGCCCAGGACACCTTCCTGCGCCTGCTCGCCGCGCGTGAAACACCGGCCATCAAGGAACCGCGGGCGTTTCTGACCACCGTTGCCAAGCGCGTGCTGTTCAACCATTACCGCCGCCAGGACGTTGAACGGGCGTACCTGCAAGCAATCGCACAATTGCCCGAGGCCGTGGCGCCGTGCGAAGAACACAAGGCAATCATCCTTGAGACCCTGTTGGAACTGGACCGCCTGCTCGATGGCCTGCCCTCCCCCGTGCGCCGCGCATTCCTGTTGGCACAGGTCGACGGCCTAAGCTACGCCGAGATCGGCGAACAGCTAGGCCTCTCGATCGCCACGGTCAAACGCCACTTGAACAGAGCAGCCATGCGCTGCTACTTCGCCCTGTGAGCCAGTTCAATCCTCAAGTCGCCGAACAGGCGGTGCAATGGCTGCTGGCGATGCACGAGGCGCCTCTGGCAGCCGAGGGCCAGCAGCGCTTCGAACGGTGGCTGGCGAGCGATGGCGAGCATCGACGGGCATGGGAACATATCCAGGGCGTCAACCGCCGCCTGCGCGGAGTCGACGCACCCTTGGCCCATGCGGCCCTGAACGCGCCGCACCTGGCAGGCCGGCGGCAGGCGTTGAAATACCTGTTGGTGGTGGCCATGGGCGGCACGGTCGCGCTGGCACTCGACCGCCAGGACATGCTGCCACCGTTGGTGGCCGACCTGCGCAGCCCGGTGGGCGAGCGGCGGCACCTGTCCCTGAGCGACGGCAGCCAGTTGCAACTCAACACAGCCAGCGCCGTGAACCTGAGTTTCGACGAGCGGCAACGCCGGGTGCGCCTGCTCGAAGGCGAGCTGCAACTCGATAGCCCTCCAGGCCACCGCCCCCTGCTGGTGCAAACAGCGCAGGGCCTGATCACCGCACACGGCGGGCGGGTGAACGTGCGCCAGCTCAAGCACCGTACCCGGGTAGCAGTACTCAGCGGTAACGCGCAAGTTGCCCCCAGCCGGTCGGTGGGTTACCCACTGAGCCTTGAGCAAGGCCAGCAGGTGGAATTCGACGACCACCATTGGCGCCCCCCCGTGGCCATGGATGCCAACAGCAGTGCCTGGGCCGACGGCATGCTGGTGGCATCGCACATGCGCCTGGCCGATTTCCTCGGCGAGTTGTCCCGGTACCGACGGGGCGAGCTGAGCTGCGCAGACGAGGTCGCCGACCTGCTGATTTCCGGCAGCTACCCACTGGCCGACAGCGAACGGATCCTCGACTTGCTGGAAGTGGCCCTGCCAGTGCGGGTAAGGCGCTTCACACGCTTCTGGGTGACAGTGCAGGCACGGGCCTGATGGCGATTTGCGCCCCGTTGAAAAATACATGAGCCGTTTTCCGATCTCGCGTGACAGAGAGGGTAAATCCCCCTTGCCGACTCTCTGAAGGATCCCGCATGCCCTCGCACCTCACGCCCATGGCTCGTACCTTGCGCCAATTGCTGCTGGGCGCCAGCCTGACCCTGGCCACCTTGCCCGAGGCGATGGCCGCGCAAGCCGCGCGCACCTACCACATCGCTCCAGAGTCGCTGGAAAGCGCCCTGAACCAGTTTGGCCGTGAAGCCGGAATCCTCGTTTCGTTCGGCTCACAGGTGACCCAGGGCCTGACCAGCCGCGGCCTTGAAGGCAGCTACAGCGTTGAACAAGGCCTGGCGGCACTGCTGCAAGGCACTGGCCTGCGCGCCAAGGCGCAAGGCAACAATGCCTACAGCCTGGAGGCCGCCACGCCGGTAGGCACCGTGGAGCTTGGCACCTCGGCCGTGGTCGGCGACTGGTTGGGCACCGCTGACGCCAGCAATGTTTTCGAACACCCGGGCGGCCGGGACGTGGTACGCCGCGAGGAATTCGAGCGTGCCGGCGCCACCAGCGCCCGTGAGGTGCTCAACCGCATTCCCGGCGTGAACGCCCCCGACAACAACGGCACCGGCAGCCATGACATGGCCATGAACTTCGGTATCCGTGGCCTCAACCCGCGGCTGGCCACCCGCTCCACAGTGCTGATGGACGGCATTCCCGTGCCCTTCGCCCCCTATGGCCAGCCGCAACTGTCATTCGCCCCGATCAGCATGGGCAACATGGACGCAGTGGACGTGGTGCGTGGCGGCGGTGCCGTGCGCTACGGCCCGCAGAACGTGGGCGGCATCGTCAACTTCGTGACCCGCGCCATTCCCCAGGAAGCCAGCGTCAAGGGCGGCTTCCAGACCGAGACCAGCCCGCGCTCCAGCCATGACGGCTTCAAGACCAGCGCCAACCTGCTGGCCGGTGGCACCAGTGACAACGGCCTGGGCGGCGCCCTGCTCTACTCCGGTACCCGTGGCGGTGACTGGCGCGAGCACAGCGACACCCGGATCGACGACCTGATCCTCAAGGGCAACTACCAGATCGACGAGGCCAACAGCCTGAACGCCGAAGCCCAGTACTACGACGGCGAAGCGGACATGCCCGGCGGCCTGAGCAGTGCCGCCTACGACGCCAACCCCTACCAGTCCACACGCCCCAGCGACAAATTCTGGGGCCGGCGTAGCATGTTCAACGTTGGCTACCGTTACCAGCAGGATGCCCGCGAGTTCACCGCCAATACCTTCTTCACCAAGACCCTGCGCAGTGGTTACCTGGACCAGGGCAGCTTCCTGTCACTGTCGCCACGCGAGTATTGGGTTCGCGGGCTGGAAACGCACCTTTCCCAAGGCTTCGCGCTGGGCGACAGCTGGCACGAGGTGGGCCTGGGGTACCGGTACATCAACGAGGCCAGCCACGAACTGCGCTACCGCGTGCCCGTCAGCGCCGGCCAATTGCCCACCACCGACAGCACCAATGACCGCGACACCCGGGGCGGCACCACGGCCAATGCGTTCTCGCTGGACGACCGTATCGACATAGGCAAGTGGACCTTCACCCCGGGCATCCGCTACGAAATGATTGATTCGCAGCAGAACAACAACCTCAGCCACGTCAAATACCAGGGCGACTACAACACGGCACTGCCGGCGTTGAACGTGCTGTACCACGCCACCGAGAACTGGAACCTGTACGCCAACACCGAAGGCTCGTTTGGCGCCGTGCAGTACAGCCAGATGCCCAACCGCGTGGCCGGTGGCGAAGTGAAACCGGAAAAGGCCCGCACCTGGGAAGTGGGTACACGCTATGACAACGGCAACCTGCGCGCGGAGCTGGGTCTGTTCCTGATCAATTTCAACAACCAGTACGACAGCAACCAGACCAACGACACCGTGATCGCCCGTGGCAAGACCCGCCACCAGGGCGTCGAGACCAGCGTGCACTATGCCCTGGACGGCTTGACTCCCGCCCTGGCCGGTTTTGACGTGTACGCCACCTACGCCTATGTGGACGCGACCATCCGCGAAGACGGCCCCAACAAGGGCAACCAGGTGCCGTTCTCGTCCAGGCACAAGGGCACGCTGGGTATGGGTTATACCGAGGGACCCTGGAAGCTGAACCTGGACAGCAGCTACCAGAGCAGCCAGTTCGCCGACAACGAAAACACCCGTGCCGAAAGCGCCGACGGCAGCACCGGACGCATCCCGGGATACGTGCTGTTCAATTCTCGCGCCGCGTATGATTTCGGCCCACAGCTGTCGAACCTGAACGTGGCGGTAGGGGTGAAAAATATCTTCAACCACGAGTATTTCACCCGCTCCTACGATGACAACAACAAGGGCAAATACGTGGGCGAGCCGCGCACGGTTTACCTGCAGACATCTGTCGCATTCTGACGCCCAACGCCCGGTCCTGCAGGCCCAGATGCGCGATGTAAACGGCCTTGCAGGCAGCGCGGGAACTAGTTGCGAAATATTTATCTTCGCCGAGGGGTTGAATTGTTCGCCCAACTGCCCGACCTTGTAATCAAGAGGCGCTGATTTCCACCCTCGGCGCATCTCTTGCGAGCTAGCTGAATAAGGGATGAACTATGCAAATCCAAGTCAATAGCGACAACCATATTCAAAGCAGCATCCGACTGGAGGAGTGGGTACGCAGTACCGTAGAAAGCACGCTCGACCGCTATGAAGAAGACCTCACCCGCATCGAGGTTCACCTGGCCGATGAAAACGGCGACAAGCCCGGCCCCCATGACAAACGCTGCCAGATGGAAGCGCGGCCAAAAGGCCACCAACCGATTTCCGTGACCCACAAGGCCGCCACGCTGGATCAGGCAGTGGATGGCGCCGCCACCAAGTTGCACAACGCCCTTGAGCACTTGTTCGGCAAGCTGCGCAGCAAGCGCGCAGTCAATAGCCAGAATGGTGCGACGGGCGAGGCCGATGCCCTGTTACAGGAAGAATTCCTGGAAAACGAGCAGGTCTTGAACAGCTGAACATACGCTGTAACAAAAGAAGGCGAGCCACGGGCTCGCCTTTTTCATGCCCAAACCTCCCGTAGCCGCGGACCTGGCCGCGTCCCAGACACCGCGCGCCCTCCCAGCTCGCCCCCACCCCCGTCCGCAAACACGCCCGCACACGCCAAGCCTCGCAGACTACGGCATGGCGCTTGCACTGATCCATGTGGCCCGGGTTGTCGAACTAACACGTTCCAACCCAGTCAATTGATGCAGGTCTTATATTTTCAGGTGACGCACCATGGAAAACCCCTTTCAAGTGATCAGTGATGCCTTCCAGCCCGAGTACCGGGTCAACCTCAGCATCGAGCGTCTGGACGGCAGCATCATGCTGACCCTGTCCAATGAAACCGGGGTCGTGGCCAAACGCATGATCAGCGCAGCCCAGCGCAATGACCCCAAGCGGGTCAAGCGCCTGATCGACAGCATCAAGTTCGGCATCGCCATCGAGCAGGGCCACAGTGCCATGGAGATTCTCGCTGCCATGACCGACGGCGATCTGCCTACCCCGCCTACAAAGGGTTGGCTCACCGACAAACCGGGGCTGCAAGTGGGTATCTGAACCCGTTTTTTTGTTGGCAGGCGTTGCAACGTACAACAGTTCATGATGAGGTTCGGCCTGCGAACTCATCATGGACAGCACGACGGCAATGGATTTACCCACCCACATCCCCGGCTGGGCGGAGATCGAGCGCAACCTGAACCACAAGTTCAGCGATTTCCACCACACCCTCGACCACGGCCTGAGCAGCGCCCGCAGCGGGCTGCAGGCTAGCTGGAACGGCGTCAGCCAGCGCCTGGAACAGGGCGCTGGCCATATCTACGCCGAACTGGGCGGCCAGCGCATCGACGCAGTGCGCCAGGCATTGCAGCAATCCTACCCCTTGATTCGCCACGACCTCAGCCAGCGCTGGGCCAGCATTCATATCGAGGACATCCTCGATGTGCTGCTCGACCTGGTGAAAAATGTTGCCCTTATTCTGGGTGGCAGCGTGACCTTGGGCAGCATCGCCGGCGGGGTGGCCGGCGGTGTCCTGGGTGCCGGCGTCGGCGCGGCACCGGGCGCGGTGGCCGGGGCGGGGATTGGCCTGGAAATCGGCAATCTGATTCTGGTGGGACTCGGGTTGTCGGCCATTGCCGAATACTTCTACAAAGGCCTGCCCGCCTGCCTGGAAACGCTGCAGAACGGTATCGTCACTGCATGGCGGGTGGACAACAAGGCCAGCGGTAGCCGGCTGGAACCCGGCGGTGGCCACGCCAGCACGCGCCAGGCGCGCATCGATCAGGCTGCCCGTGAGTTGGCCCGCGGCCAGGAGCAGTTGGTGATGCTGCTGCTGACCGCGATCGTCACCTACCTGACCCGCGGGCAGGTCAAAGGCGCCCTGACCAGCAGCGCCGAAGGCATCGCTGCCCGTTCGGCGCTGCTGCAACAGCAGATCAGCGAGCGCCGCCTGGCCGATTGGCTGGCACGCAATGAACAGCAACTGCTGGCAGAGCGTTCGCTGCAACCGCGCACCAGTGCCCCGGTGAAGCAGGCCGAAGAGCCGGTCCGCCTGCAACCCAAACCCGAGCCGGCCAAGGCCGTGGAACCGACGCGACCGCCGGCCGAGCCGGCGAAACCGACGTTGTCACGCCGTGAATACCTGAACCAGCGCTACAAGCGCACCGGGGATGTAAACCGCGACATCAACATTCGCGCCAACCGCGAGGTGGCGGCCAACTTCTTCAAGGAGCAGGGCTATGACGCGAAGGATGCCGCCGCGTACATGAACGGCCTGGACTTCAACTACCCCGTGCAGGTGCAGACGATCAACAGCAGCAAGAACCTGTGGCAATATCAGTCACCGGGCGCCCCGCAAGGCAACTGGTACACCCTGAGCCCCACGGTGCAACCCACGCAACTGGGCATCAACCCCATGGGTACCAACCGCGCCCTGAACATCATCGAGCCCAAGGTGCTCAACAGCTACCAGACCGCCGACAAGATACAGGTGCTGCGCAGTACCTCGGCCAGAGTGATCGACACCTGGTCCGTGAAGGGGCAGCCCTTCCCAGCCGAGGGTGGCGCCCAGCAACTGTTCTCCAATCAGAAAACCCTGTTCAACCCAGGAGCCCCATGACCGCACTAGACTTCATCGACAAAGCCATCGCCATCGCCCAGGACCGGTACCGCCGAATCCCGGCTTTCGAGGTATACACATCGGTCCTCAACCAACTCTATTTCATCAAGGCCATCCTGGAAAAGCGTGAAACGGACAAGGCACGTTTGCATGACCTGACCCTGGGCGCCATTGCCGTCAAGGAGTTCGAGGAGACCGACCCCGAACTGTGCGAAGCGCTCAAGGATGCGTTCTATATCGCCGATCAGATAGCGCGGGGCCTCAAGGTCCAGTTGCCTTAGGTCTCACCCTTCTCTTCGGTCAGGGCGCCCTTCACCGTGGCGTCCGGGTCCGGAACCTTGGCCGAGGGGAAGCGTGAAGAGGCAAAGCGCACCACCAGAATGGCGAACGCCAGCAGCAGGATCGCGCCGGACAGGTACACCACGCCCAGGTCGGCGGGCCCGTGGTGGGACACGTCGGAGATCAGCAAGCGCGTCAGGGCGGTAATCGCCACGTAGATCAGGAAGCGCACGGGCATGTGGTTGGTCTTGAAATAGATGCCCACCATGGCACCCAGCTCCAGGTAGATGAACAGCAGCAGGATGTCATCGACCGTGATGTTGCCCTTCTCCATCATGCCCAGAAACGCCATCACCGCCGCCCACGCCGTGATGGCACCAATGGCGAACAACGCCAGGTAGTGAAAGCTCTCGACCAGCAGGTTGCCCAGCGACCCGGCCAGGTGGTGGACATTCTTGCGCATGGCATCAGCCCAATTGTTTTTCACGGTGCAGGTTCCTTGACTCGTGGGTAACGGATGCTTTCATCTACAGGCCAGAGCATGCAGGTAAAAGGCCAGGTCATTGTGCATCAGCCACCTGACCTTGCAGTGACGGCAATTTGTCTCACCCTGTCACAAGGCTTGGGTAAATTGCCACTATCCAGCGGCAACGAAATCC
This sequence comes from Pseudomonas sp. RIT-To-2, assembly GCF_029623465.1. Taxonomy (NCBI): domain Bacteria; kingdom Pseudomonadati; phylum Pseudomonadota; class Gammaproteobacteria; order Pseudomonadales; family Pseudomonadaceae; genus Pseudomonas; species Pseudomonas sp. RIT-To-2. The sequence continues at coordinate 66,791 of NZ_JAPYKM010000017.1, forward strand.
CTTATCCTTTCACTGTATAAACACACAGTAGTCGTAACCGACAACTATCGTAAAGGCATGTGAGGTGGTGAATGGCCGTCGAAGTGGTATACCGCAGCAGCCGAGATCTGGAGCGTTTGTTCATGGATAAAGCCGAAGCTGACCGTCATGACAAAATGCTCGAGCTGGCTGAACTGCTCGCAGAAGTCCTGAAAAAGGCCGTCCCTTCCCTGAGTGAGCAGCAGGTTGAAGACGCGGGCATCTACATGGCCAAGAACCGTGATGTGTTCGCCAAGGCCTTCAAGAGCCAGCCAGATGCATTGAACGAGCTGATCAGCGGCGAAGGCGCCGAATAACGGCCAGAGCCTGTAACAGCAGCCCTGGCCGCGTCGGCGGTGCATGCGGTGTGCCTGATGCCGTGCGGCGTTTGTGACGCGGCCAGGTCCGCCGCTACACATCACTCGGGCGCTTGCAATGCCTCCACCAGCGCCCGCATGAACCGTGCCGCTTCCCCGCCTGTCACCGCCCGGTGGTCGAAGGTCAGCGACAGCGGCAGTATCGGGTGCACCACGACCTTCCCTTCCACCGCCACCGGTTCTTCACGGATGCCCCCTGCGCCAATGATCGCCACCTGTGGCGGTACCACCACAGGGTTGGCATAGCGCCCGAACAAGGTGCCGAAGTTGGACAAGGTAATCGTGGCCCCCATCATTTCCCGTGGCGGTATGGAGCGCGCCTTGACATCGGCGCGCAGCCGGCTCATGCCCTCCCTGAGGTCGTCGGCGCTGCGGTTGCCGACGTCGCGCAATACCGGGACGAACAAGCCATCCGGGGTATCGACGGCGATGCCCAGGTCCAGGGTTTCATGGGTGCGGATCGACAGGCTGCGGCCATCGAACCAACTGTTCAGCACCGGCTCAACCTTGCACGCCGCCGCCATGGCTTTGCCTAACCGGATCAAAGGGTCGCGGGCTTGGCCCCAGCGGTGCAGGTCGGCGTCGCCGAAAATGGTTACCGGTACCACTTCGGCATGGGACTTGGCCATGTTCAACGCCATGCTGCGGCGCACGCCGCGCAGCTTCTCGCCGCCGAAACGGTCCTGGGCGCCCTGGGCGGCGGCCTCGACGTCAGCGCGGGTGATCAGGCCGTCGCTGCCTGAACCGGACAACGCCGTCAGGTCCACACCCACCTGCCGAGCCAATTGGCGTACCGCCGGGGTGGCGCGGGTGGCCAAGTGTTCGCGGGTAGAAGGGGCCGCACCGACGAAGAATTGGTCGGCGCTGGCAGTGCCCCCACCTTCCAGGCGGCCTACCACGGTGCCCGCGTCGGCCTCGCCTTCATACCCCAGCAAAGGTTCGCCCACGTGCAGCAGGTCGCCTTCGCCGCCGAAGGTCTTGGCGACCACGCCGTCGTAAGGCGCCGGAATGTCCACCAGGGCCTTGGCGGTTTCCACCGACACCAGCAGTTGGTCGGCCTTGACCGTGTCGCCGGCCTTGACGTGCCATTGCACGATTTCAGCTTCTTGCAAACCTTCGCCCAGGTCGGGCAGTTTGAAATATTTCATCGCAGCCTCCTCAGGCGAATGTCAGCACGGTGTCGCAGGCGTGGAGAATGTCGGTCACAGCCGGAATATAGAGCTGTTCAAGCTTGTACAGCGGTGGCGGGATGTCCGGGGCGGTGACGCGCTGAATGGGCGCCTGCAAATCCAGCAGTGCCCGCTCATACAAGCTTGCGGCGATTTCGGCGCCGACGCCGCAGGAGCGCGGCGCTTCATGGACGATGACGCAGCGGCCGGTCTTGCGCACCGACGCTTCCAGGGTGTCCAGGTCCAGCGGTTTTACGCAGGCGACATCGATGACTTCCGCCGACACTCCGCGCTCGGCGAGGGCATCGGCCGCTTGCAGGGTTTCATGGACACTGGCCCCCCAACTGATCAGGGTCAGGTCACTGCCTTCACGCAGAGTGAAGCAGGTGTCCAGGGGCAGGCGCTTGCCATCATCCACCAGCGGCTGCGGGTTCATTCGGTACAGGCGCGTCGGCTCCAGGAACAGCACCGGGTCCGGGTCGTCGATGGCCGCCAGCAACAACCCATAGGCGCGCGCCGGGGAAGAAGGAATGACGACCCGCAGGCCAGGAATGTGAGCGAACAACGCCTCGGTACTTTCGCTGTGGTGCTCGGGGGCACGGATGCCGGCGCCCATGGGCGTGCGCAGGACCATGGGGCAACTGAGCCGGCCACGAGTTCGGTTGCGCAGGCGGCTGGCGTGGGACACCAGATGTTCCATGGTGGCGTAGATAAAGCCCATGAACTGGATTTCGACGACAGGCTTGAGGCCCTGGGCAGCCATCCCGACCACCAGCCCACCCAGCATGGTTTCGGCCAGTGGCGAGTCGATCACGCGCTTGAAACCGAAGCTGTCGCGCAAGCCCTGAGTGGCGCGAAATACACCACCATTGACGCCCACGTCCTCGCCCAGCACCACCACGTTGTCGTCTTCGGCCATGGCCCGGTGCATAGCCAGGTTCACCGCTTCCAGCAGGCTGACTTTTTCATTATTCATGGGCCTGCCCTCCCTCGCGGCGTGCCACCCGTTCGAGAAAGTCTTCACGCTGATCGGCCAGCACCGCAGGCCATTTGGCGTAGACATGGTCCATCACCGACTCCGGCGCCTGGGTGCCAGCGGCCTCGAAGTTGTCCACCGATTGCTGCACCAGCGCCTGGCATTCGCCGATCAGTGCCTGTTCGCGGCCCTCGTCCCATACGCCTTGCCCGGCCATGAACGACTGCAGGCGCTTGATCGGCTCCTCCTGCCAGGCCTGCTTGACCTCTTCGGCACTGCGGTAGCGCGTGGCATCGTCGGCGGTGGTGTGGTCGCCCAGGCGGTAGCTCAGGCATTCCAGCAGCACGGGCCCCTTGCCCTGGCGGGCACGTTCGATGGCCACGCCCATGCGGTCGTAGACGGCGAGGATATCGTTGCCGTCCACTTGTTCACCGTGGAAGCCGGCACCGATGGCCTTCTGCGCCAAGGTCGGCGCGCCGCACTGGATACGCCGCGGCACCGAGATGGCCCATTGGTTGTTGTTGATCACGAAGACCACCGGCAACTGCCAGGCACCGGCGACATTCAAGGCTTCGAGGAAATCACCCTTGCTGGTGGCGCCATCACCGCAGGTGGTCACCGCTACCCGGTGTTCGCCGCGAATCTTGAAGGCGCTGGCTACACCGCAGGCATGCAGGGCCTGGGTGGCGATGGGCACGCACAAGGGAAAGTCCTGGGCCACGGCAGGCTCGGCGTAATCGCTGCCACGCTCGTCGCCGCCCCAGTACAGCAGAATTTCTTCCATGCGCACCCCACGCATCAGTTGCACAGCGGTGTCACGGTAATAGGGGATCAGCACGTCCTGTGGCTGCATCAGGCTGCCAATGGCCACGCCGATGGCCTCCTGGCCCAGCGTAGGCGCGTAGGTACCGATGCGGCCGGTGCGTTGCAAGGCCACGGCCTTCTGGTCGAACAGCCGGGTCAGCACCATTTGGCGGTACAGGCGGGTCAGCAGGTTGAAGTCGTCGGCCCAGTCGGGCAACGGGCCGAGGAGGCGGCCATCGGGTGACAAATAACGCGTGTAGGCAAGCTCGATCTTGTTTGAGGTCATTGCACAACTCCTGAACACACCGGGTGGGTGTGGCTTCATTGACCTGCCGCTTGTGGCCGCAGGCTTTTTTCGGAGCTGGCGCCGGTCAGGCGCCGGCTCGCTATCAGGCGTAAATCAGTTTCTCCGCGAGGGCTTCGGCCACGCGCGCGGGGGAGCGCTTCTCGGCCTGGGCATGGGCATACACTTCGGTGAGCCGGGTGCCGATGCGCGCCAGGTGCGCGGTGATGGTGCCCACCGCTTCGCCCTGATGCTTGAGCGCCACATAAATCAGGCCGCCAGAGTTGATGACGTAATCCGGCGCGTAGAGAATGCCGCGCTTTTCCAGCTGGTCGGCCACTTGCAGGCTGGTGAGCTGGTTGTTGGCGGAGCCGGCCACGGCCGCGCAGCGCAGTTGCGATACGCTCTGGCCATTGAGAATCGAGCCCAGGCCACAGGGCGCGAAGATATCGCACGGGGTACTGGGCAGGGCGTTGGGTTCTATCGGGTGAGCGCCCAACTGTTCCATGGCCAGTTGCACCTTGCCCTGGTCCAGGTCACTGACCAGCAGTTCGGCCCCGGCGGCATGCAGTTGCTCAGCCACCCCATAACCGACGTTGCCCAGGCCCTGCACGGCGATGCGCAGGCCCTCCAGGTTGTCGGTGCCCAGGCGCGCCATGGCGGTGGCGCGAATGCCGGCGAACACGCCCATGGCCGCATGGGGAGCGGGGTCGCCGGCGGCAGTGGTGCTGGTGACATGGCGCGTCTGCTGGGCCACGCAGTCCATGTCGGTAGTAGAGGTGCCGCTGTCCACCGCCGTGATGTAGCGGCCGTCCAGGCTTTCGATGAAACGACCGAAGGCTTCGAACAGGCCGGCGCGGTTCTCCACGTGGGGGCTTCGGATGATCACGGCCTTGCCCCCGCCGAACGGCAACCCGGCCAACGCGGCCTTGAAACTCATGCCCTGGGCCAGGCGAATGGCGTCGACCATGGCGCTTTCGTCGTCTGGGTAGGCCAGGTAACGGCACCCGCCCAGCGCCGGCCCGGCGCGGCAGTCGTGAATGGCCACCACCGCACGCAGGCCGGTCACCGGGTCGACGGCCAGGTGCAGGGCGTGGGTGCGGGTGCTTTGCATGAGAGCGAACATCGGCAGGCTCCCGATCTTGTTATTTCAACCAGTGTAGTCGATGGCCGTGCAGGCAGACGGCTGTGGCCGCTCGGCTTTACTGGACGGATCGGCGCGTCAGGGCTACAAGAGAAGCTATGAAGCCCACCTTCGATGCTGCGCGCCAGGCCTGCCTGGGGTGCCTTGAGCAAAGCCCGCCCGCGACGTTCGACGCCGCGTTGTGGATCGCTGCCGAACACGAAAGCGGTTTCCACCCCCAGCAGTGCGATGAGGCCCTGCGCGAGCTGCAACTGCAGATCAGCGTCGGCCTGCCGATGCTGCCGGTCAACGAACTGGCGCAACCGCTGCTGCGGCGTATCAATTCACTGGGCTACCAAGCTGATGACTTTCACCCACTGCGCCCTCAGGCCGCGCTGCTGAACAAGGTGCTGGAGCGCAAGCGCGGGCAACCTCTGGCCCTGGCGCTGCTGGCGTTGGAGATGGCCCGGCGCCTGGATATTCCCCTGGTGGGGGTGAACTTCCCCGGCCATTTCCTGTTGCGCGTGCCAGGGGCAGACCACCAACTGGACCCTTGCGGCGGCAGGCGCCTGTACCCCGCCGACTGCCGTGAACTGCTGGGCCGCCAGTTCGGCCCTCAGGTGCCTTTGCTCGCCGAGCACCTGGCACAGGCCAGCCCGAGGGACATGCTGCAACGCCTTTCGCGCAACCTGCGCCAACTGCATAGCAGCCATCAGGATGACATCGCCGCCCTCAAGGACGCCGAGCGGGTGCTGCAACTGGCACCCCCCAGCGCCGCCGACCATGTGGCCCGCGCCGGTATCTACCAACGCCTTGAATGCCCCCGCGGTGAGCGCTTCGACCTGGAGCATGCCTTGCTGCTCAGTGAAGACCCCGTCCAGCGCCTGCGCCTGACCACCCGCCTGCAGGAACTGCCGCTGCCGCCGTCATCGCTGCATTGAACTCAGGGCGTATCGACCTGGCAGGAGGGGTGAGCCTGGGCAAACGCCGGGTGCGCCGTCGCCAGGGCAACGACCCGCTGTATGCGCGGCCAGGCCTGCAACGACACCCCGAAACGCTCGGCCGCGTAGACCTGCGCGATCAGGTAGACATCGGCCAACCCCGGCTCCGGACCAAAACAGAAGCCCTCGTCACCGATCAAGGCTTCCACCGCCGCCAGCCCCTGATCGATCCAGGTGGCTATCCAGGCTTGTATGTCACCCTCGTCATGCCCCAGGCCACGCAGGTGGTTCAGCACGCTGACATTGTGCAAGGGGTGAATATCACAGCCTATCAGCGCCGCTACCCCACGCACACGTGCCCGTGCCAGTGGTTCGGCAGGCAGCAAGGGCACCTGCGGGTAGCGTTCTTCCAGGTACTCGAGAATGGCGCCGGACTGGGTCAGCACCGGTCCGCCATCGACACGCAGCGCAGGTACCCGCCCCTGCGGGGCAAACGCCAGGTAAGGAGGCTGGCGCTGCTCGCCCGCCAGCAGGTTGACCGGCACCGCGTCATACGCCAACCCCTTCAGCGCCAGGGCAATGCGTACCCGGTAGGACGATGTGGAGCGGTAATAGGTGTACAACTGCATCGTATGGCCCTCACGGCGCGGCGACGACTCGGCCACGGCACTCGCCGAAGCCAATGGAAACCTGGCCGGGTGCCACGCACCGGGCGCGCAGCACCACCTCGTCGCCATCTTCAAGGAAACGCCGGCTTTCGCCAGAGGCCAGCACAAGTGGCTGCTTGCCACCCTCGGTGATCTCCAGCAGGCTGCCAAACTGCCCAGGCGCCGCCCCCGAGAGCGTGCCGGAGCCAAACAGGTCACCTGGCTGCAACTGGCACCCATTGACGCTGTGGTGGGCAACCAGTTGGGCCACGGTCCAGTACATGCTGCGCGTATTGCTCAGGGTAATGCGCTCGGCTTCCAGGCCCTGCTCACGCATGCGCGGCGTCTGCAGCAGCACTTCCAGTTGGATATCCAGCGCGCCTTCGGCCTGGTCGGCCGCGCTCCACAGGTAGGGCAGCGGCTGCGGGTCACCTTCGGGGCGCGGCGCCTGGGCGCAGCGGAACGGCTCCAGCGCTTCGGCCGTGACCACCCAGGGGGACAGGCTGGTGATGAAGCTTTTGGATAGAAACGGCCCTAGCGGCTGGTATTCCCAGGCCTGCATGTCGCGCGCCGACCAGTCATTGAGCAGGCAATAGCCCGCCACGTGTTCGTCGGCGTGGTCGATGGGGATGGATTCACCCAGGGTATTGCCGCGGCCGATCCAGATACCCAGTTCCAGTTCGAAGTCCAAACGTGCGCAGGGCCCGAAATCCGGTCCTGCCCCCTGCGCCTTCGGTGCGGTCTGGCCCTTGGGGCGCCGCACCGGGGTGCCGGAAGGGCGCAGGGTCGACGCACGGCCGTGGTAGCCGATGGGCACGTACTTGTAGTTAGGCAGCAAGGGGTTGTCAGGCCGGAACAACTTGCCGACGTTTTTCGCGTGCTCGATGCCCACGTAGAAGTCGGTGTAATCCCCCACTTTCGCTGGCAACGCCATCTCGCAGTCACTGGCCAGGTGCAGGCAGTCACGCACCACGGCATGGGCATCGCTACCGTCTTTCAACAACACCGTCAGCCGCTCGCGCAGGGCCAGGCGGGGCTGGCGGCCAAGGGCGAAGAAACCATTGAGCTGGCCGCCCTCGCAGGCCAGCGCCGCGGTAGCAGCGTCGCCTTGCAACAGGCCGGTGGCCAGCAGCGCCTCCAGGTCGAGGATTGCGTCACCAATGGCCACCCCGGCACGCGCCCGGCCACCGGGTGGGCTGAAGATACCCAGCGGCAGGTTCTGCAAGGGAAAATCGGCATGTCCGTTGGCGCTGGCAACCCAGCTGTGCTGCTCGTTCATGGTGTTCTCCGGTTCGGGTCGAAGGTGCTGGGCAGCGACGCCCAGCAGGCGTCATAGCGGGGTTGCAATTGCGCGCACTCAAGGGCGTGGCGGCTGGGGCGAAGCACCTGGCTGGTCTCGAACATGAAGGCCATGCTCTGTTCGATACGGCTGGGGGCCAGGTTCGCCGCCACCGCCTTGGCGCAGGTCTCGGCGTCGGGGCCATGGGCACTCATGCAACTGTGCAGTGACGCGCCGCCAGGCACGAAGCCTTCGGCCTTGGCATCGTAGGCACCCTGGATCAGCCCCATGTATTCGTTCATCAGGTTGCGGTGGAACCAGGGCGGGCGGAAGGTGTTGTCCGCCACCATCCAGCGCGGCGGGAAGATCACGAAATCCATGTTGGCCATGCCGGGCACGGCGCCAGGTGAGGTCAACACGGTGAAGATCGACGGGTCCGGGTGGTCGTAGCTGACGGTACCCAGGGTATTGAACAGGCGCAGGTCGTACTTGTACGGCACGTTGTTGCCATGCCAGGCCACCACGTCCAGGGGCGAATGCCCGAGCTCGCAGGCCCACAGGCGGCCCAGGAATTTCTGCACAAGAACCGTGCTCACGCTGCTGTCCTGGTACTGCGCCACGGGCGTCAGGAAGTCCCGGGGGTTGGCCAGGCCATTGCTGCCGATGGGCCCGAGGTCGGGCAGGCGCAGCGCCACGCCGTGGTTTTCCGCCAGGTAACCGCGGGCCTGACCGTCGGGCAGGTGCACACTGAATTTCAGCCCGCGGGGGATTACCGCGATTTCCAGCGGTTCGACCTCCAGTACCCCCAGCTCGGTCACCAGGCGCAAACGTCCCAGTTCCGGCACCAGCAGCAGTTCGCCGTCGGCGTCGTAGAACACCCGGGCCATATCACGGTTGGCGGCATAATGGTAAAGGCTGCAGCCAGCCGGCTGGTCGGGGGCGGCATTCGCCGCCATGGCCACCCAGCCGTCGATGAAGTCGGTGGGGGTCGCAGGCAAGGGTTGCGGGTCCCAGCGCAGGCGATTGGGCGTTGGCTCCCCCAGCGGACCGCCTTGCAGCTGACGCCCCAAGGGTTCGAAGCGCGGATGCAAGGCCGATGGGCGGATTCGGTACACCCAGGTACGCCGGGCCTCATGGCGCGGAACGGTGAACGCAGTACCGGAAAATTGCTCGGCGTACAGCCCGTAAGGGGCCTTCTGCGGGGAGTTCTGCCCCACCGGCAGCGCGCCAGGCAACGCCTCGCTGCTGAACTGGTTGCCAAAGCCGCTCTGGTAGCGGGGCGCGACGGTGCCAGGATCAACGTCCATGAAACCTCCGAGTTGCGCAGCCCTTATCAAAGAATAGGCTGCTATTATTTTTATCGTAATCCAATTACGAATAACGTAATTTGATTGCCCCAGGCCGTCAAGCTATAAAGGCGCCCACCTGTTTCCGAGATCCCGCGACCATGCGAGCCCCCACCCCGCCCGCCGAAGGCACCAACAAGCAGAAAGTCCGCTCGGCCGAGGTCGGCACCGACATTCTCAAGGCACTGGCCGAGCTCTCGCCCTCCACGTCGCTGTCGCGCCTGGCCGACCATGTGCAAATGCCCGCCAGCAAGGTGCACCGCTACCTGCAGGCGCTGATCGCCAGTGGCTTCGCCGAACAGAACCCTGCCACCAACCACTATGGGTTGGGGCGCGAAGCATTGCGGGTGGGCCTGGCGGCGCTCGGCAGCATGGACGTACTGAAACTGGCGGCCATGCCGCTGTCGGAGTTGCGCGACGTACTCAACGAGACGTGCTTCCTGGCGGTGTGGGGCAACCGTGGGGCAACGGTCGTGCAGATCGAAACAGCCGTGCGCGCGGTCACGGTGGTCACGCAGGTGGGTTCGGTATTGCCTGTGCTCAGCTCATCCACCGGCCTGGTATTCGGCGCTTACCTGCCCGAGCGCGAATGCCTTGATCTGATAGACGAGGAAATTGCCGAGAAAGGCCGGACCCGCATCGATGAGGTACAGGCCACCTTCGCGCAAATTCGCGAAAATGGCCTGCATTATGTCCACGGCCTGCTACTGCCCGGCGTCGACGCGTTGTCTGCGCCCATCTTTGACGCGTTGGGCCGCATCGTGGCGGTGTTGACCGTGGTCGGCCCCACCTCGATGTTTCACGCCGACGCGCATGGGCCAGCGGCCAGGCAGCTGTTGGCTACCAGCAAGGCAATAAGCTGGCGCATGGGCTACGAGCAATGATGATCAATGCACGCCCATGACCGGGTATCAGCCCTTCAACCAGCCATGGCTGGGCATGTCGCCCTTCTCGGGAATCGTCACCGAGCGCAGGTAACTGTCCAGCTCACCCGTCAAGCGGTCGGAAAACTTGTCGATCATCTTTTCCGCCAGCTTCGGCGGCGGGCCCTTGAAAATGCTGGCGAGCAACGCATCCTGCGGTTTGCTCGCGACACCCGTCAGCGAAGCGACCTTTAGCGCGGCATCCAGGAAATGCCAGGCGGCCTGGGCGCTGTCACCGGCGCGATAGGATACGGCGGCCTCATACAGGGATTTGAATACCTGAAGTGCCCCCACCACAGGGCGTGCGGGGGGGAACAGCAACGTCAATACGCTCAGCCCTTGCAGGCCACGTTCGATCATCAGGGCTGACAAACGCTCGGCCTTGCTTACCGTGCTGGCGTCTACATCCTCCAGGATGGCATGCACGAGTGCGTCATGTTCCTTCGAAAAATGCTTGACCAGGGAGTGGGCACCCACGCGGCTCGACGTGAACTGCGCAGAATACCCTGCGCCCTCGAGCTTCTCGACAAACCGGTCGAAACGGGGCAGGTGACTGTAGGGGGTGCGGTCGCGCAGGTAGGGGCCAAGGCCACCGTCCCGCATGGCTGCGCCAATCTGCTCGATAGGCCGGTACCAGATGCCATCGGGCGCCTGGGGGTATAGAGCATGTCGACAGGCTTGCCCTTGTCGATGTTGCGGCACACGTACACACCTCGTAGTTTCTCGCCCTTGATCTGCAGGTGGTAGAGGCCTTTCTGGTTGAAGCCCTCATAGGTGCGGTTGCCGCCGTAGGGCAGGCTCAGGTTGTCGGCAATATGTTCCAGCACGGCAACCGTTCCGGGACCGGCTGCTTTCCTCGCCACAGGGTCCAGCTTCAGTTGCAGGCAGGCGCGCTGCATCTCCAACTGGGTGATACGCAAATGCAGAGTTTCGCGCCATGCTTTCTGATCGCTGGACGGCGCCAGGAACGATGCCTGCAACGCCTGGGTAAACTCGGTCGGGATATCGTGGGCGTCGAAAAAACGGGCCATCAGGTCGGTAACGATTTCGCCCTCCTCCTGGGACAGTGCACGACCCGCCCTGACCGGGAGCGCGCTCACGTCCGTACCGCGGTCCACGCCGTGCATCGCCAGCCAGACAAGGCTGCGCCGCTGGCCGTCCAGTGTCACGGCGTAATCGTCCACGTTACGCCGGGACCGGTCGTGCGGGCGGGCACTGTCAAACCAGGCCTGCAAACGATTGCGGGAAAAGGCAGCAAATATCGGTATGTCGGCGATCGCCCGATATTCCCGTGTCATGGCGGCGATTTCAGTATCCAGGCGAGCCAACTGCCACTGGTCTTCCACAGCCGCGGCAGCGTACCAGTTGGGTGTGAGAATACAGCTGGCTTCCACGCGCCGCTCCACCTGTCGAAGCGCCACGGCGTTGACCATCTCACGCCAGGTTGTGCTGGGCTGCGCCTCGATGGCGAGCATTTGCTCGGTGATAAGGTGAGCTTTGTTGCGCAGGTGCTCGAGCAACAGCCTCAGGGGTTCACGTTGAGACGCCGAGACTTGGTCCAGCAAATAATGACGGCCTTGCTCGCTGGCGATCCAGCCGCCGATTTCATGGCGAACCTGGCGGCTGCCTGCGCACCTCAGCCAGTCGCTGCCCGTGGGGGATTGGGGAGCATACAGCAGAAAACTTTCACTGCCGTCATCCCGGTAACTCAACACCAGGACATCGGTCAGCACGAACCCGCCATTGTCCAACGCCACACTGTAAGCCTTCACCCCAGCGGTATTGGGCCGGTCCATGGCGTTTCGCAAGCCGTCCAGATCAGCCAGCAAGGAAGCAGTGAGCACACCCTGATGGCTGGCGGCGAACAGGCTGGTGCCGAGTCGCGCACTCTCCAGATCGACAACGGCCTGCAAAACCGGAGCGCTGAAATACCGGTCACGCAACTGCCGGGTGTAGCTGACCCGCAGATCAGCGCTGCCGAGCAGTTGCGCAACCAATTGCGGCGTCAGCCCCGCGGCGCTAGTCGTTTCATCCACGCTGAGCTCGACGCCAAGCCCATCCCGGCCCTCGAACAGCCCAGTAAACGCAAGCTGGATCAAAGGCAGGCGCTCAAGGTGCGAAAACGATTTGTCCTGTAACCTGAAGCTGCAATCACGCGTCACTTCGATCTCGGCCGGGTCAAGGTCGATACCGCGTGAGCCCAATGCCTCTCTGAGATGGGCCTGGGCAAATGCCTGGTAAGTGCCCAAGGGACTGAGCAGGTTATCCAGCGAACCGATGCACTGCGCCAGGGAGGTACCGCGCGCGGCGAAATCTTGCCTGGTTTGTTCATCCGCCTCCTTCAACCAGTCCGGCGTACGGGAACGGCGCAAGCGCCCCAGCCATTGCTCCAGCTTCATGGAGCGCGCGACCGTGAACCCTCCAAGCGTGGCAATGCTCGCTTCGCCGCTGCCCTGCGCCAGGTTGGCCGCTTCGCGTTCCTGCGCCTCCAGCAAGCGGTTTACCTGACGGGTAAAGAGGTTTCCAGGGGTGGCCCTCAGTTCGAATTCAGGTGCAGCGCCCCCCTGCACCCAGGTATTTACCAGCGCTTGTTGGGGGTGAGGAAGCAGACGGATGATGGCCTGCCGCTTATCGGGGTCTGCAAAAGCCAAGTGCATGGACCGAACCACATCCCGGTCCGTGCCGAACCGTTGCAGGACATTGTCCGCGGACAGCACCCAGTACCCATGCGCCGGGTCGCTCGGCCGCTCAGCCGCCGTGACCAGCACATCAAAGGGCCAATAAACATATTGTTGGCCAACCTGTGAGGCAATCCCATACGCAGGACTATCGGGGCGGTCTTCCAACAGCGTGTCCAGCGCGCTGGCTTGCTCCCATGACATTTCACGGTTGCTTCGCAATACTTGCACTTCGGCCAATACGCTATCGCGCAGCAACTTCGCAAATACTTCGCGCGCCGTACCGGTGTGCAATGACCCAATGGCCGGGCAGTCCTCTGCCCAGAACGATTTCAAGGTAGCGTCGTATTCGCCCGGTGGGTGCTCCGACGGGGCGGGCATTGATAACATCAACGCCGTAAAAGAAGTGAAACTTTGGATCAGATCCAGCTCTGCACCTGCTGGAGAAACATGATGTGCACGCATAAAGGCATCCTTGTCTAATTAAACGAAAACAACTCTGCAGCTACAGCAGAGAGGAACGCCATCAGACAAGTTACAGGCCGTTGGAACACGATAATTATTTATAAGGAAATGTCAGGATACGCTATTCATGCGTACAGGCGCTGCCGGCGGTCAAAACTGCACACCCAACGCCAGGGTCAGGTAGTCCCGATCTGTCATCACGTTATAGCGACCCCCAAAAAAATCGGTGTAGGCCAACGTCACTTTGTACAAACCCTGCATGTCCGCCCCAAGTCCCACGGTCACGGCTTTTGCCCCTTGGTTGAACTCGCCATTGGGCGCGTAGCCGCTGACGTCCTGCGCCCAGGCCACACTGGGTTTGAGCGTCACACCGGCGTAGACATCGGGGTAATTCAACTCAGCCTTCGCGCGGTAGCCCCAGGCGTTCGGGGTCACATGACCCTTGTTGCCAGTGGTGCCATACACAGCGTCGCGCCCCAGGCGGTCGTCGGCTGAAACGCTGTCTACATGCACCCACGCCGCCTCACCGGCCAGGGTCAGGCGTTCGGCGCCCAGCACCTGGTCGAAGTTCCATGCCAGGCTGCTTTGCAACTGGCTGATGGCCTTGCGCTCGTAGCCGTTTTCAATCTGACCGGCCGCAGGTGCGAGCAACGCCTGGGTCAACTCTGCCAGGTTGCGTTGCACAGGGGCATTGGGCCGGTAGCTGAACTCCCCCCGCCACTGGGCGCCGCCCGCCAGCGTGGTAGAGAAGCTGGCCCCGTACAGTTGGATGTCCTGCGGGTACTGCAGGTTGTAACTGCTCCCGCCCAGCAGGGTGGCATCGGCCACGGCACGGTCGGGGATGACGGCCAGGCTGCCCACGGTCGCGGCACTGGCCGCGTGGGTTTGCAGGAAGGCCTGGCGGCTGTGGTAATTCATGAAGTACAGCCCGTAATCCACATCCCCGGCCAGCCAGTGCAATGCCGTGCCCCATTGCCCACCGTCCCGGGCGCGCTGATCATGGCCACGGGGAACCACTACCCCCTCGGAAGTGACCTGGTAGCCTTGCCCTGCCTGCGGCGACAGCGGCGACGCAACCGTGAAACCGGCACTGCAGCCTCGGGCGGTAACGTCATCGGCGAAGTACGTACCGCAGTTTTCCGCCTGGGAGGCATCCCACTGCAACTGGTAGAAAGCGTCCAGGGTCAGGGTGTCGCCCAGCGCCTGTGACACATACACAAGGTTGGTCGGCAGCAGGCTGTCACTGACCTTTTGCGCGGGTTGGTTCAGCGTGGAAAGGTCCACCGGGTTGATGCTGTTGATGGAGTTGCCGATGAACAGGCTTTCACCCCAGTTGACCACCTGGCGCCCGACCCGCACGGTACCGGGCTGCCCGCCGACGTCGTAATGGTGATAAACGTAGGCGTCCAGCCACTCACCGCCAGCGGCGCGGGCGCCCTCGTCGCGGCCATCGTCGCTGATCGACTTGAAATGCTGGCTGCCGTCCTGCTCGGCGAAGTCATACCAGTAGCGGCCACGTACATAAGCGCCGCTGTCACCATAGGTGAGGGTCAGGGCATGCTCGCCCTGCAGCCGCTTGGTGAACGCCTGGCCCCGATCGAAATTCAGCCGCCCATCATCCCCCAGGCTGGACTGGCCGCTGCCGCCGTTGGCGGCGGCCACCAGGTGCGAATCACGCTTGGCGGTCCCCCACTGGGTGGTGAAGGTCAGCGAGGTATCGATCTGCCCTTCCACGTCCCCTACGTTGAAGGGCAGCGCGTACGCCGCCCCGGGCAGGGCAACGGTAGCGGCCACGATGAGTGCGAGAACGCGGGGACTGAACGGCGGTCGATTAGGCAACATGTCAGGACTATTACAGTGACGGTAATAGTCATTGTCGCAAACTGCTATTTTTCAATCCACACCTGGCGCTTATTATTTATTCAGTCGCCCAGGGAACTAACCTGAACCCCAAAGGTTAATGTTGAGTTAATCTTCACTGTGTACTGTCCGTTGCATATCCCCGGCCTGCCTGGCCTGGCGACACCCTGTTCACCGACGTTGATTTGAAGCTCCTTGATCTAACGTCTTATTTGGCCGCTGTGTTACAGCGGCCTTTTTTATGCCTGCTCAACGGGCCGGCCGCGTGGGGCTCAAGCCTACCGCGGCGGCCGGGACGGCTACAGGTACTGTGGGCGCTCGGCGCCCCCAGCTGCCACGCAAGACAGTTGCCTGGACAGTTGAAGCGATTATCTTAATATTTCTTCAGGTTAACCATCATTTGTTCCAGGGCTTCCACGTTATCGCGCGGGTGCACTGCATCATCAAAGTTGCCGATATTCGCCCACTCTTTGGCAATTGCTTCGACGCTCATGCCCTGGTGCGGGTCGAACCCCACGCCCAGGCTGCGCTCCCAACGCACTTTGCCCACCCAGCCACCGCCCACTTCGTAGAGGCCGCCAGTGTCCTGGCACTGTTCACTGCCCAGGTACACCACCAAGGGGCTGACCAGTTCCGGTTTGAGCAGCGCGAAGACTTCGGGCGGCATCAGGCCTTCGGTCATGCGTGTGCCCCCCGTGGGTGCAATGGCGTTGACCAGGATGTCATGGCGGCGCCCTTCCAGGGCCAGCGTGCGGGTCAGCCCGTAAAGGCCCAATTTGGCCATCGCATAGTTGGACTGGCCGAAGTTGCCATAGATGCCAGAGGTGGACGACGTGAAGATCACCCTGCCGAAGTTCTGTTCACGCAAATGCGGCCAAGCCGCATGGGTGAGTTTGTAAGCGCCCTGCACGTGCACTTGATAGACCTGCTCCCAGTCATGGTCATCCATCTTGTGGAAGGTCTTGTCGCGCAGGATACCGGCGTTGTTGACCAGCACGTCGACACGGCCGAAGGTGTCGAGGGCCTGCTGGACGATCTTGTCGCCGGCAGTCACCGAGTCATGGCTGGCCACGGCCGTACCGCCGGCCTCGCGAATCTGCGCCACCACCTGATCGGCGGCCGAGGCGCTGGCACCTTGGCCATTGGCCGCGCCGCCCAGGTCATTGACCACCACCCGTGCGCCGTGGCGGGCGAACAACAGCGCGTGGGCCCGCCCCAGACCGCCACCAGCGCCCGTGACAATCACCACTTTATCTTCGAAACGGATGGCATCGCTCATGCTGCAACTCCCGGCCAGGTTAGGTCATGGGGGCAGTTTCCGGTACGCCGTTGCCGGGAACAATCATGGGCTGGATGATGAATAAGGGGTGATAAGGCCCTGGGATGATGACCCGGCGGTACGTCAACCTGCGTGCGAGATCGCCGCAGGCTGCAGCCCCGCACGAAAGGCCAGGTAATGGCGCAGCACCTGTACCGGCGCCTCGGTGTGCGGGTAATGGCCTATGTCCGCCAGCAATACCGTGTCGGCCCGGTAGATGAGTTCGCGGTAGCGGACCAGCATGGGCTTCCCGCAAACGGGATCGAGCCCGCCATTGATGAACCGCATGGGCACGCCGGCATGCTGCATGGCGGTCACCCAGCGGTCGCGCCGCAGGCGACGCTCGATCAGGTACGTAGCCAGCCGGTGCAGCACCCGTGTGCCCTGGTTGCTCTGGATCAGGCTCCAGCAGTCGTCCAGCGCACTTTCACTGGGGCGGGTGGCCGGCCCGTAGATGAGGGCCACGCTGTTGACCAGGGTATCGCGAGTGAACGTGCGGGCGGCCAGCCAGCCCAAGGGGCTGATCAACAGCTTCTGGATCAGCACTGCATGGTGCGCCTCCGGGAAGAGGCCACCGTTGAGGAATACACAACTGGCGATACGTGCCTGGCCGTCGCGATGCCGCGCCAGCAGCTCCTGGGCTACGCTGTCGCCATAATCATGCGCCAGCACATGCACGGGGGTCTCGACCCGCAGGTGCGCCAGTAACGCCTGTTGCAGGTCTGCCTGCTCCAGGAGACTGTAGGTATGGTGCACCGGTTTGCTGGAGTCGCCGAAGCCGAGCATGTCACAGGCGATCAGCCGGTAGTGGCGCGCCAGGGGCTGCCACAGGTAATGCCAGTCCCAACTGGCAGTGGGGAAACCATGCACCAGCAACAAGGGTTCGCCCTGCCCGGCCACCCAGTAGCGAATGGCATGGCCTTTGAAGTCGAAGGTCTGGCCACGACTGCGCCACACACTCAGGGGTATTTCACTCAGCGAGGTGGCTGGGCGAGGTGCCAGCGCCGGGTCCGCGACCTGCGCCACGCAGGCGGTACGCTGGACCCGGTCAAGGCCAACGGCGGTGGACGGAACAGGGGCTATGGTCACGGTAATTCCCTCGGCACTGTCTCGTGCTCTCTGGGGAGCAGTCTAACCAGCCCCTCGCTCGGGAGTAATTGCATTGGCAGCCAGCTTATTGGCCTTGCGAGTCAGACGCATGAACAATCAGCCCGCCATACGCAACCCCGCCGCAATCAACGCTTCTGCAAGCGGCCGCTGAATTCGGCCAGCCAGGGTTCGGCGTCCTTTTCAGGCGTGACCGATTCGCTGGCATCCAGGCGCAGCATGTCCTGCACCTCGTCGACGCCCAACTCCGCGAACAACTCGCGTACCTGCTCGCCGCCACCGCAGAACGTATCCCCATAGCTGGCGTCGCCCAGGCCGATGACGGCGCCTGGCAGGCCGCGCAGTGCCGCCGGCAGCTGGTCACGCAACTGCGAATACAGCGGCATGAGGTTATCGGGCAACTCGCCCATGCCGGTGGTCGAGGTCACCGCCAACAACGCCTGCGGCGCTGCCTTCAGCAGCTCATCAAGGCTGGCGCGGGGGTTGTAGAAGGTCTCGAAACCTTCGTCCTCAAGCAGTTGCCTGGCATGGCGAGCAACTTCTTCGGCGGTGCCGTATACGGAGCCTGATAGCAAGGCAACTTTCATCGAGAGAATCCTGAGCATGGCTTGAAAGGCCGATGATATCAGGCAAGCGCCGACCACGCAGTCGCGCCACCCAATGGCAAACTGCCACTGAGAGGGATGTGCCAACGGTTGGCGATGCTCTAGAATGGCAGTTGGACTGCCGTGGAATACCTAGTAATGATCAACGCCAAGCTGCTGCAACGGATGGTGGACGCTTCAGACGACGGAATCGTCGTGGCCGAACAGGAAGGCGATGACACCATCCTCATCTACGTCAACAGTGCGTTTGAACGCCTGACGGGCTACAGCTCCAATGAAATTCTCTACCAGGACTGCCGTTTTCTGCAAAATGGCGATCGTGACGAGCCGGCGCTGCGACTGATCCGCCAGGCCATCGCCAGTGGCCAGCCGTGCCGCCAACGCCTGCGCAATTACCGCAAGGACGGCACGCCGTTCTGGAACGAACTGTCGATCACTCCGGTGTACAACGATACGGACAAGCTCACCTATTTCATCGGCATCCAGAAGGATGTCACCGAGCAGGTTGAAGCCCAGGAACGCGTGGCCGAGTTGCAACGGCAGTTGGGTGAAGCACGGGCGCGTATTCTTGCTCTGGAAAACGACCAACGGCGGTAACTAAAGCGGTTTTGCGTGGTCTACCTTCCGAACAACCGTTTTTTTAAACCTCGAGCCCGATCATGCCAGTTGATGCCCTCCTGACCCAGGATGAGCTGGACTTCATTCGAACGATGCAGCACAACCCGCAGCTCAATGTTCGCGACACTACCGCGAGCCTGCTGGTCAATGGCGGCACCCAGGTTCGCGACCTGCTGACTCGCCTGGCGGCCAATGAACAGGTCACCCTCCAAGCTCAGTTCGAGAATCAGCAGATGAGCTTCCCGTTGCAATTGGTGGAAGACGAATTTCACGCGCTGCACTTGCAGCTCGGTGCGCCGAGCATCTATGAAGACGGCCCCATGGTTCGCCCCTGGCGCTTGACGCTCAATGAGCCGGTGGTGCTGGAAAACGACAAGGGCCAGATCAGCAACTATTGGGTGCGGGAAATCTCATTCGAAGGCGTGCTGCTGGAAATGCGCAACGGACAGCGGCCGCCACGGCGCTTTTCACTGTGGTTCAGCCCGGCAGGCCATGAGCCCATGCCGTTGCGTGGCACCCTGCGCCGCAAGACCGAGCAAGGCCACTACGCCTACCAGTTGAGCCAGGACAACCTGCAGGAAACCGAACGGCTGCGCCAGTACATCCTCGCCCAGCACCGCCGCACGCACCCGCAAATGCACGCCTGACCCTGCTCAGGTGTCCAGGTGCCCGGCCAGGTATTGTTGCAACCGGCGCTGCATGAGCCGCCCCTCGCTACCCAGGCAGGCTATTTCACTACCGGCCAAGGCGTCCTGGATCAGGTCGCTGGCGTCACCGGCCACCATCAAGGGGCAATCCAGGCCCAAGCCCAGTTTGCGCAGGCGCCTGGGCATGTCCACGGCCGGCGGATGGTTGGAATAGAGCACCACGGCTTGCGGCGCACGCTTCTCGACCACCAGGCTCAATTCATCCAGCGGCTGCCCCAGAGCCAGTACCTGAACGGCAATGTCGTTGCTGGCCATCAGCAACCCCGCCACCAGCAACTCCAGCTCACGGCACTGCCCCGGCACCGCCGCCAGCAACACCGTGCAATCCTGCGCCTGACCTTGCACCAATTGCAGGCGCTGCAGCGTGCGGGCCCGCAGGAAGTTGTCCAGCAGCAGCCATTCGCTGGTCTGGCCGAACGCCTCCTGGCGCACCAGCAGCTCGTGCCACACCGGCATCAATATGTCCT
This sequence comes from Pseudomonas sp. RIT-To-2, assembly GCF_029623465.1. NCBI lineage: Bacteria > Pseudomonadati > Pseudomonadota > Gammaproteobacteria > Pseudomonadales > Pseudomonadaceae > Pseudomonas > Pseudomonas sp. RIT-To-2. The sequence continues at coordinate 86,502 of NZ_JAPYKM010000017.1, forward strand.
GAAACACCACCACCATCGGGTAGCTGGAGAACACCTGCCCGTAGATCTGTTCCAGCCGGCGCTCATCGAACGCATTCACGGCGCGCCGTACCTGTTGTTGCCACTCTCCCCATTCACTGCTGACCGGCTGGCGTTGCACCGGCGCGTCCTGCACCTTCAACGCCTGGCTGCGCGCCAGAATCTTGCCGACCTTGCTGACGGCCACGCCGCGCTCGATCCACCCAAGGATGCTGCGCACCTCATCGATGTCAGCCTGGGAATAGAGCCGGTGCCCACTTTCAGTGCGCGTGGGCTGGACCAGCCCATAACGGCGCTCCCAGGCACGCAACGTTACCGGGTTGATGCCAGTCAATCGCGCCACTTCACGAATGGGAAACAGCTCCTGGCGCGAAAACTCGCTGGCAGCGGTGGAAGCTGGAACGGTATCTGACATCGTTGGTTGCCGGGGCTTGGGGAATATCCCGATAGTGTACCGCGCATGATGGCAAGCACCCAAGGCGTTGAAAAAATGGCGCCACGAAAACAACGCTGGCGTAATTTCGCCGAACAGGAATAATCCTTGCTTGTTCTTCCATGCAGACCAACACCCCGGCCTGCATCTCAGAGGCATGCCCTACCCGGGAAGCCGTTTTTGCACGGAGATATACAATGTCTGCTCCCGTCACCCTGATGGTTGCGCGCCGCGTCGCCCACGGCCGCTACCATGACCTGATCGCCTGGCTGCGTGAAGGTGAACAATTGGCCACCGACTTTCCCGGTTACCTGGGCTCGGGCGTGCTGGCCCCGCCCCCCGATGATGATGAGTTTCAGATCATCTTCCGCTTCGTCGACGAAACCACTCTGCACGCCTGGGAACATTCGGCCTCGCGCAGCGCCTGGCTTGCCCGTGGCCGCGGCCTGTTCGCCCAACCCCACGAGCATCGGGTCAGCGGCATCGACGGCTGGTTCGGCGACACCAGCCACGCTCGCCCGCCACGCTGGAAGCAGGCAGTGGCGATCTGGGTCGCATTTTTCCCGGTCTCATTGCTGTTCAACTTCCTGCTGGGACCACTTCTGAACGAGTTGAGCCTGTTACCGCGCATCTTTGTCAGCACCCTGGCCCTGACGCCGATCATGGTGTATTTCTTCATTCCGTTGTCCACGCGCCTGTTGCACCCGTGGCTGCATGCGACACCTCAGCGCCCGTTCGCCGCGCAGCCACGCTGAACTCGGCGCTTGGCGGTCCGCGACAGCTCCGGGCAAGCCAGCTCCCACACCGGTGATGCGTTGTGCTTGAGGGCCCACTGGTATAAGTTCCCGGTAGCCCCCTGCCACGAGCTTCCGCATGCCTACAGCCCCCATTCTGATCACCGGCGCCAGCCAGCGCGTCGGCCTGCATTGCGCCGAACGCCTGCTGGACGACGGCCACCCGGTGATCATCAGCTACCGCAGCGAACGCGAAGGCCTTGAGCGCCTGCGGGAACGGGGCGCGCTGACCCTGTTCGCCGACTTCAGCGACGAGGCCGGCATTCTGGCGTTCATCGCCGTGCTGAAGAAACACACCGACGCCTTGCGCGCCATCGTTCATAATGCTTCCAGTTGGCAGGCCGACACGCCCGGGCAAGAGGCCCAGGCATTCGCGCAGATGGTCAGCGTGCACATGCTGGCGCCGTACCTGATCAACCTCCATTGCGCCGACCTGCTGCACGCAAGCCCGCAGGCCGACATCGTGCATATCAGCGACGACGTGGCCCGCAAGGGCAGCAGCAAGCACATCGCCTATTGCGCGACCAAGGCAGGGCTGGACAGCCTCACGCTGTCGTTCGCAGCCAAATACGCGCCGCGCATCAAGGTCAACGGCATCGCCCCAGCGCTGCTGATGTTCAACGAAGACGACGACGCGGCGTACCGCGCCAAGACCCTGGCCAAATCGGCCATGGGCATCGAGCCCGGACCGCAGGTGGTCTACCAGAGCCTGCGTTACCTCATAGACAACCCCTATGTCACCGGCACTACCTTGACCGTCAACGGCGGCCGGCACGTAAAATAAGCGCTTGGCGCGAGGAAGTAGCCTTCATGAGTTCAAGCCTGCCGCAGCATTACCGCGAAATCCTCAAGGACCTGGGTGAAGACCCGGACCGCGAAGGCCTGGTGGACACGCCCAAGCGTGCCGCCAAGGCCATGCAGTACCTGTGTCATGGTTATGACCAGACACTGGAACAAATCGTCAACGGCGCCCTGTTCGCCTCGGACAACGACGAAATGGTGATCGTCAAGGACATCGAACTGTACTCCCTGTGCGAGCACCACCTGCTGCCCTTCATCGGCAAGGCCCAGGTGGCCTATATCCCCACCGGCAAAGTGCTGGGGCTGTCGAAGATCGCGCGCATCGTCGACATGTTCGCCCGTCGCCTGCAGATTCAGGAGAACCTGACACGCCAGATCGCCGAGGCAGTGCGTGACGTGACCCAGGCCGCCGGTGTGGCCGTGGTGATCGAGGCCCAGCACATGTGCATGATGATGCGCGGCGTGGAAAAACAGAACTCGGTGATGAACACCTCGGTCATGCTCGGCGCCTTCCGCGATTCGAGCACTACCCGCCAGGAATTCCTGCAATTGATTGGACGGAGCAAGTAGCAATGCCACAACTGGAGCCAGGAACCGCGCGCATCCGGGTCAAGGACCTGCGCCTGCGCACGTTTATCGGAATCAACGAGGAAGAGATCCTCAACAAGCAGGATGTGCTGATCAACCTCACCATCCTCTACGCGGCCCAGGAAGCGGTGCGTGACAACGACATCGACCACGCGCTGAACTACCGCACCATCACCAAGGCGGTGATCCAGCATGTCGAGGGCAACCGCTTCGCCCTGCTCGAACGCCTGACCCAGGAGTTGCTGGACCTGGTCATGGCCAACGAAGCCGTGCGCTACGCCGAGGTCGAAGTCGACAAACCCCATGCCCTGCGCTTTGCCGAGTCGGTGTCGATCACCCTCGCCGGGCGCCGCTGACAGGAATGAACATGAACGAGCAACAACGCCTGGAACTCGAAGCCGCGGCCTTCCGCCGCCTGGTGGAGCACCTGGGCAAACGCACCGACGTGCAGAACATCGACCTGATGAACCTGGCCGGCTTCTGCCGCAACTGCCTGTCCAAGTGGTACAAGGCCGAGGCCGATGAGCGCCAGATCGAGGTCAGCCTCGATGACGCCCGCGAAGTGGTGTACGGCATGCCGTACAGCGAGTGGAAAAATCTCTATCAGAAAGAAGCCAGCGCCGACCAGCAAGCGGCGTTCGCCAAAGGAAAACAGCATGACTGACTTGAACACCCTGCGCGCCAGCCTCGACAGCGGCGAACACGCGTTCGCCGATACCCTGGCGTTCGTGGCGGCGCACTATGACTACCAGCCCCAGGCTTTCACCAACGGTGACGTGGAAAACGCCGCCGGCCAGAACGAAGGCTCTTGCAAGACCATCGGCCTGGCCGTGCTGGAAGGCCTGAGCGACCAGCACGTGCTGCTGGCGTTCGGCGAGCACTACCGCTCGGTGGTGGCCACCCCCGAGGGCACTGACCACGGCAACATCCGCAACCTGATCGCCCACGGCCTGGCCGGGGTAAAGTTTGCCGGGCAACCACTGACCCGCAAGGCCTGAAACCCAGGCACAAAAAAACCGGCCTGAGTAGCCGGTTTTTTTGTGCCTGGCGCGGTCCTTCGCAGGACCGGGCCCATGCAAGGCCTATCAGAACGAAGCGTTCTGCAGGCCATCCAGGTAGCGTTCCACGTCCAGCGCCGCCATGCAGCCAGCGCCCGCCGAGGTAATGGCCTGGCGGTAAACATGGTCGGCCACGTCGCCGGCGGCGAACACACCTTCCACGCTGGTGGCGGTGGCGTTACCTTCACGGCCGCCGCTGACCACCATGTAGCCGTCCTTCAGTGCCAGTTGGCCTTCGAACAAAGCGGTGTTCGGCGTGTGGCCGATGGCGATGAACACGCCGTCGACTTTCAGCTCGTCGAAGCTGCCATCGTTGTTCTTCAGGCGGGCACCGGTGACGCCCATGTTGTCACCCAGCACTTCGTCCAGGGTGGCGTTGAGCTTGAGTTCGATCTTGCCTTCGGCGACACGGGCGTGCAGCTTGTCGATCAGGATCTTCTCGGCGCGGAACGTCTCGCGGCGGTGCACCAGGGTCACCTTGCTGGCGATGTTGGCCAGGTACAGTGCTTCTTCCACGGCGGTGTTGCCACCGCCCACCACGGCTACCGGCTTGTTGCGGTAGAAGAAACCGTCGCAGGTAGCGCAGGCCGAAACGCCTTTGCCCATGAAGGTTTCTTCCGACGGCAAGCCCAGGTAGCGGGCGCTGGCGCCTGTGGCGATGATCAGCGCGTCGCACGTGTAGGTGCCGCTGTCGCCAGTCAGCGAGAACGGTTTGCCGGCCAGATCAACCGAGTTGATGTGGTCGAAGACAATCTCGGTCTCGAAACGCTCGGCGTGCTCACGCATGCGCTCCATCAGCACCGGGCCGGTCAGACCATGGACGTCGCCCGGCCAGTTGTCGACTTCGGTGGTGGTGGTCAGTTGACCGCCGGCCTGCATGCCGGTGATCAGCAGTGGCTTGAGGTTGGCGCGGGCCGCGTAGACGGCTGCGCTGTAACCGGCAGGGCCGGAACCGAGGATGATCACTCGGGAATGACGTGCTTCAGACATGGCTGACTCCTTTGGACCGGCCATTGTAGCGCCAGGGTCGCAGTGCCGGCGAACCGGCTGGAATTAAAAAAGGACGGCTGAAACCTTGGGGAAGGCTATTGCTCACCCGTCCTGGAAACCGTTACAGGCTGGTGGCGTTCTCGGCCAGGTAGTCAGCCACGCCCTTGGCGTCGGCCTTCATGCCTTTCTGGCCTGGGCGCCAGCCCGCCGGGCAGACTTCGCCATACTGCTCGGTGAATTGTAGCGCCTCGACCAGGCGTACCATCTCGTCGACTTCACGGCCCAGTGGCAGGTTGTTGACCACCTGGTGCTGCACAACGCCTTTCTGGTCGATCAGGAACGAGGCACGCAGGGCTACGCCGTCTTCATGTTCGATGCCATAGGCACGGGTGATCTCGTGCTTGACGTCGGCCACCATGGTGAATTCGACCTCGCCGATACCGCCCTTCTCCACCGGCGTGCTGCGCCAGGCGTAGTGAGTGAACTGCGAGTCGACGGAAACGCCGACGACTTCAACGCCCAGCTCGCGGAATTTGGCGATGCGGTTGTTGTGGGCGATGATCTCGGACGGGCACACGAAGGTGAAGTCCAGTGGCCAGAAAAACAGCACCACGTATTTGCCATGCAGCGAGGACAGCTTGAAGCTGTCGACGATCGAACCATCACCCAGCACAGCCGGGGCGTCGAAGTCGGGGGCCTGCTTGTTGACCAGAATGCTCATGGGGAACTCCTTGAAGCTGAAGACTTGGGAAGGGTTTGAAATTTGATGTGCGCACTGTAGCGAGGTGGCCAAGGGTAAGGAAATATCGTTTCACAATCCACCTCATAGGCCACCTCTATCCCTATGCACGGTGTCGATCAGTGGCTTTGTTACAGTGCATTTCGGCGTGCAGGGTTCACTTTCCCGCAGGCGGCAAAGGCGCTAATGTCGGCGGGTTTTCTACACGGAGCACACCATGCAAGCCCCTGTCCTGTCCGGCCCGCAATACCTGCGCGAAGGCCTCAAACTGGTCCTTAGCCCTGGCCTGCGGCTATTTGTCCTGCTGCCGCTGGCGATCAACCTGGTGTTGTTCACCGCGCTGATCTACTTCGCCGGCCACGCGTTCAGCCAATGGGTGAACCACCTGATGCCCACGCTGCCGTCGTGGCTGAGCTTCCTCAGCTACATCCTCTGGCCGCTGTTCGTGGCGCTGGTGGTGCTGATGGTGTTCTTCTGCTTCACCCTGGTGGCCAACATCGTCTCGGCGCCGTTCAACAGTTTCCTGGCCGAAAAAGTGGAAGTTGTGGTGCGCGGCAAGGACGATTTCCCACCGTTCAAGTGGAGCGAGCTGAGCCGCGAAGTGCCACGCACGTTGAACCGCGAGATGCGCAAGCTGGGGTATTTCCTGCCGCGCACGCTGGCGTTGTTCGTGCTGTCGTTGATCCCCGTGGTCAACGTCATTGCCGCGCCGTTATGGCTGCTGTTCGGCGTCTGGATGATGGCCATCCAGTATATCGACTACCCGGCCGACAACCACAAGATGAGCTGGCCCGACATGCTGGCCTGGCTGCGGCAGAAGCGCTGGCAGAGCCTGGGCTTTGGCGGCATCGTTTACCTGGTACTGCTGATTCCGGTGGTCAACCTGCTGATGATGCCCGCCGCCGTGGCCGGCGCCACGCTGTTCTGGGTGCGTGAGCGGGGTTGAGCGCGGGGCCGGTGACAGCGGCCGTCAGGCCGCGTCGGCCCAGTACACCAGCAGGATGAATACCCACACCAGCAACCCTGGTACCAGGCACAGGTAGTCCACCCAGCCCAACCGGGCATTGCTTTCCCCCAGCGGGTCGTCGGCGGCGAAGTTGAGCAACTGCTGGCCCTTGCACGCCGCCAGCCCCTGCACCACCAGCATCGCCAGGCAACCCAGGTCGGTCAGTGGGTAGCCAATGTCGTTGCGGGCCATGGCATTGAACACCAGCCCCAACACCGTGGACAGCACGAACCGGTTCGCCCAGCGCTGGGGCGGCTCGCTGTAATGCAGGCCGCGCTGGTGCAGCAGGTCCTGGGCACAGAACAACAGGGCATGGGTGAAGAACACCGGCAACAAACCCCGCGCCAGGGGCGACACATCCGCCCCGGTGAACTGTCGGTAACGGCGCCAGTGCTTCCACGACCAATACACCAGGTACAGGCCCAGACTGGCGAAAAACAAGGTGAAGAACTTTCCTTCTGAAACGGTGTAGAACGCGGGCTCCCTGACCGCTGGCATACGCAGGTCCGCCTGAGGCGGTGCGTAGAGGTTATCGGACATGGCCATTACCCAGGCGCGCAGGTGGTCCTTTTACGGTAGGCGATTTCCAGCGGCCCGGAGCGCGTCATTAATTCGTCATTGCTATGACACATAGTCGCAATCGGTTGATCCGACACTGGTTCCATGACAGAGCCCTCGCTACGCATCACCCTGGTTACCGAAACCTTCCCATCCGAAATCAACGGCGTGGCCAATACCCTTGGCCGCCTGAGCGAAGGCCTGCGCGCCCGAGGCCATCAGGTAGAAATTGTGCGCCCACGGCAAAGCGCCGACGAACGCGGCGCGGCAGACGACCAACTGCTGCTGTGCCGCGGCTGGCCACTGCCGGGCTACCCGGGGCTGCAATGGGGCCAGGCGTCGATGCACAAGCTGTTGCGGCGCTGGCGCCGGGCCCGGCCCGACGTGCTGTACATAGCGACCGAAGGCCCGCTGGGGCTCAATGCCCTGCGCGCGGCAAGGCGCCTGAAAATCGCCGTGGTCAGCGGTTTCCACACCAACTTCCAGCAATACACCCGCGACTACGGCCTGGGCCTGTTGACGCGCGTGCTGACCGGTTACCTGCGCTGGTTCCACAACCGCACGCAACTGACACTGGTGCCCAGCGCGACCCAGCGGCACAGTCTGGAGCGGCGTGGCTTCGAGCGCTTGGCGCTGCTGTCCCGGGGCGTGGACAGCCAACTGTTCCACCCCGCCCGCCGCAACCAGGCGCTGCGCGACAGCTGGGGCCTGGACCCCGACGATATCGCCCTGATCCATGTGGGCCGGCTGGCCCCGGAAAAAAACCTCGGTTTGCTCAAGCAGACCCTGGCCACCCTGCAACTGCACTATCCGCTGCAACGCTTGAAGTTGATTGTCGTCGGTGACGGGCCCCAGCGCCTGCAACTGGAGCAATCGATGCCGGAGGCGATTTTCTGCGGTGCCAGGCGCGGCGAAGAACTGGCGGCGCACTACGCCAGTGGCGATATCTTCCTGTTTCCCAGCCTGAGCGAGACCTTCGGCAACGTGGTACTCGAAGCCCTGGCTTCGGGGCTTGGGGTTGTGGCCTATGACGAGGCTGCCGCCGGCCAGCACATTCGCCACGGCCACAACGGCGCACTGGCCATGCCTGGCGACGAAGAAGCGTTCATCGACGCCGCCGGCTGGCTGCTGGAGGACAGCGAAACCTTGCGCCGCATCCGCCTCAATGCCCGCCAGCACGCCAGCCGCCAGGGTTGGGGCGCGATCATCGAGCAGTTCGAGACCCAGCTGCGCGGCGCCTGCCAGGCCGCCGCACAGCGCATGGGGGGTTTTGGTCTCAAACCAGGGTCGTCAACGCTTCCCGGCTGAAAGGCAGAATATCCTGCTCATGGCCGTCACGCACCTTGGCGGCCCAGTCCGGGTCAACCAGGAGCGCACGGCCCACAGCCACCAGGTCGAACTCGTCGTTCTCCAGGCGCGTGAGCAGGTTTTCCAGGCTGGCCGGCTGCGCGACTTTGTCGGTATCGACCATGAACTGCAGGAATTCGCCATCCAGGCCGACGCTGCCCACGGTAATGGTCGGCTTGCCGGTCAGCTCGCGGGTCCAACCGGCCAGGTTAAGGGCGGAGCCTTCGAACTCCGGCTCCCAGAAGCGCCGGGTGGAGCAGTGGAAAATGTCCACGCCGGCATCGGCCAGCGGTTGCAGGAACTCCCCGAGCGCTTCGGGGGTTTGCACCAGGCGGGCGCTGTAGTCCTGCTGTTTCCACTGGGAGAAGCGGAAAATGATCGGGAAACCCTCGCCCACTGCCGCTCGCACTGCCTGGATAAGCTCGATGGCAAAACGCGAGCGCTTGGCCAGGCTGCCACCGTATTCGTCGTCACGCTGGTTGGTGCCTTCCCAGAAAAACTGGTCGACCAGGTAGCCGTGGGCGCCATGAATTTCCACGCCGTCCATGCCAATGGCCTTGGCGTCGGCAGCCGCCTGGGCAAACGCCTGGATCACTTCGGCGATGTCCTCATGGCTCATGCCATGGACCAGTTCCTTGCCATCCTTGACCTTGGCCATCGGGCCATAGCCGGGGACGTTGCCATCGGGCTCGGTGCCCAGGCGGCGTACATTGCCTACGTGCCACAGCTGCGGGACGATCCTGCCGCCCTCGGCATGCACGGCATCCACTACCTTCTTCCAGCCGGCCAGGGCATCGACGCCGTAGAAACGCGGTACATGGGGGTAACCATTGGCAGCCTTGTGGCCCACGGTGGTGCCCTCAGTGATGATCAGGCCGACACCCGCGGCCGCACGGCGGCGGTAGTACTCGATGACCTTGGCGGCAGGAATGCCACCGGGAGAAAACGAGCGGGTCATGGGCGCCATGACCACGCGGCTCGGCAGCCGCAGGGCACCCAACTGAAATGGCTTGAACAGAGCGTTGACCGACATGTGCAGATCCTCTGAAGGGTTGGCTCAAAGATCCGCAGCATAAAACGCCGGCAGGGCGCGGCCCAGCACTATTGATTTGCGTGATGCCGGGCGCAGGGCCCGGCGAAGCCTGGATCAGGCCAGGGCTTTTTCGATGGCGTGCACCACAGTGGGGTCGTCAGGGGCAGTACGCGGCGAGAAACGTGCCAGTACGCGGCCGTCCTTGCCCACCAGGAACTTTTCAAAGTTCCAGGTGATATCGCCGGGGAACTCGGCGCCCTCGCCCGCCAGCAATTGATACAGGCGGTGACGGCCGTGACCGTTGACCTCAAGCTTGCTGCTCAAGGGAAAGGTCACCCCGTAGTTCAGGCTGCAGAACTGCTGGATGTCCTGTTCGCTGCCAGGCTCCTGCCCGGCGAACTGGTTGCAAGGCAGGCCCAGCACGCTGAAGCCCTTGTCCTTGTAGGTGTTATACAGGTTCTCCAGCGCGGCATATTGCGGCGTCAGGCCGCACTTGGACGCCACGTTGACCACCAGCACCACCTTGCCCTTGAAGGGCGCCAGGGGCAATTCCTGGCCATCGAGCGCCTGCAGTTTAAGGTCGTGGAAAATACTCATGACGGACTCCCCTATCCATATCCCTGTGGCGCGAAAGCGCTCTGCGAGTGGAACACTAGCAGACAAAAAAGGCGCCCGTCCAAGCCAGATGATCCCCGTGTGGAGATTTCATCCTGCTTGAACGGGCGCCCCTTGGCTAACCGGGCTCAAGCGCTCCGATCAGTGGTGGTGACCACCTTCGCCGTGCACGTGGCCGTGGGCGATTTCTTCCTGGCTGGCATCACGGATGGCAACGATCTTGACCTGGAAGTTCAGGCGCTGGCCGGCCAGCGGGTGGTTGCCGTCGACGGTGACGTCGTCGCCGTCCAGGTCACGGATGGTGACGATTTGCATCTGGCCGTCCGGCGCGGAAGCGTGGAACTGCATGCCCACTTCCAGCTCGTCGACGCCTTCGAACATGCTGCGGCTGAGGGTGCTGACCAGCTCAGCCGAGTACTCGCCATAGGCTTCTTCAGGTTCGATGGCAACGGTCAGTTCTTCACCGACGTCCTTGCCTTCCAGGGCCTTTTCCAGGCCAGGAATGATGTTACCTGCGCCTTGCAGGTACACCAGCGGCGCGCCGCCGGCGGAGCTGTCGATGACCTCACCAGCGTCGTTGGTCAGGGTATAGTCGATGGAGACAGCCTTGTTGGCAGCGATCGGCATGGGGCGACACCTTTTTGCATAAGTATGTAGAACGAACAAGTGTAACCAACGCGCCGCCCGAAAGCGAACGCAACCCGGACAAACGGACCCGATGGCAAACACCTTCATCCAGGATTTCATCCGCGACGAGCACGGCCACTGGGTGGCCGTGCTGGCGTGCGGGCATACCCAGCACCTGCGCCATCAGCCGCCCTGGCAGTCACGCCCCTGGGTGCTGGACCCGGCCAGGCGTGCCGCCATGGTGGGCAAAACCTTTCACTGTGGCTGGTGCGCACAAGGGGCGGTTAACGATACCCTTGGCGCTTGATTTCGTCATCGGCCAGCCATAGGCCGAGGCCCTTGCAGTGCTCACTTCGGGAAGCTCGCATGCAGACATTTTTTATCGCGCCAACTGATTTCGGCGTCGGCCTTACCTCCATCAGCCTGGGCCTGGTGCGCACCCTGGAGCGTGCCGGCCTGACCGTGGGTTTCTTCAAGCCCATTGCCCAGCCGCACCCCGGCGACACCGGGCCGGAACGCTCCACCGAACTGATGGCCCGTACCCACGGCCTCAACCCGCCCAAGCCGCTGGGCCTGGCACACGTGGAGCGCATGCTCGGCGACGGCCAGCTCGATGAGTTGCTGGAAGAGATCATCACCCTGTACCAGCAGGCTGCGGTGGGCAAGGACGTGCTGATCGTCGAAGGCATGGTGCCCACCCGCCACGCCAGCTACGCCGCGCGGGTCAACCAGCACCTGGCCAAGAGCATGGACGCCGATGTGATCCTGGTGTCGGCGGCCAGCGAGACCGAAGTGCTGGCCGAGCTGTCCGGCCGCGTGGAGTTGCAGGCACAGTTGTTCGGCGGCCCGCGCGACCCCAAGGTGCTGGGCGTGATCCTCAACAAGGTGCGTACCGACGAGAGCCTGGAAACCTTCGCCGCGCGCTTGAAGGAACACTCCCCGCTGCTGCGTGGCGGCGACTTCCGCCTGCTGGGCTGCATTCCCTACCAAGCCGACCTCAACGCGCCGCGCACCCGTGACGTGGCCGAGTTGCTGGGCGCGCAGGTCATCAACGCCGGGGACTACGAAACCCGGCGCATGTCGAAGATCATCATCTGCGCGCGTACCGTGCTCAACACCCTGCAACTGCTCAAGCCGGGCGTGCTGGTGGTGACCCCGGGCGACCGCGACGACATCATTCTGGCCGTGAGCCTGGCGGCCCTGAACGGCGTGCCCTTGGCCGGCCTGCTGCTGACCAGCGACACGGTGCCCGACCCGCGCCTGATGGAGCTGTGCCGTGGCGCCCTGCAGGCCGGGCTGCCAGTGCTGTCGGTGAGCACCGGTTCCTATGACACCGCCACGCGCTTGAACCAGCTGAACAATGAAATTCCCATTGATGACCGCGAGCGCGCGGAAATCATCACTGACTTCGTCGCCAGCCACCTGGACGCGCACTGGCTGCACCAGCGCTGTGGCTCACCGCGCGAATTACGCCTGTCGCCAGCGGTGTTCCGCTACCAGCTGATTCAGCGCGCCCAGCAAGCCAACAAGCGTATCGTGCTGCCCGAAGGCGCCGAGCCCATGACCGTGCAGGCCGCAGCCATCTGCCAGGCGCGGGGTATCGCCCGCTGCGTATTGCTGGCCAAGCCCGAGGACGTCCATGCGGTAGCCAGCGCCCAGGGCATCGTGTTGCCCGAAGGCCTGGAAATCCTGGACCCGGAGGTCATCCGCGAGCGCTACGTGGAACCCATGGTGGCCTTGCGCAAGAGCAAGAGCCTGAACGCCCCCATGGCCGAGCAGCAACTGGAAGACCCGGTAGTGATCGGTACCGTGATGCTGGCCCTGGACGAGGTCGACGGCCTTGTCTCGGGGCTGGTGCACTCCACCGCCAATACCATTCGCCCGGCCCTGCAACTGATCAAGACCGCACCGGGTTGCAGCCTGGTGTCGTCGGTGTTCTTCATGCTGTTTCCCGACCAGGTGCTGGTATACGGCGACTGCGTGATGAACCCGCACCCCAGCGCCGAGGAACTGGCGGAAATCGCCCTCCAGAGCGCTGACTCCGCCGAGGCGTTCGGCATACCGGCGCGGGTGGCGATGATCAGCTATTCCAGCGGTAATTCGGCCAGCGGCGAAGACGTGGAGAAGGTGCGCGAGGCAACCCAGCTGGCCCGCGAAAGCCAACGGGGCCTGCTGATCGACGGGCCGCTGCAGTATGATGCCGCCGCCAACGAAACCATCGCCCGGCAACTGGCGCCCGACAGTGAAGTGGCCGGCCGTGCCACGGTGTTCGTGTTCCCCGACCTCAACACCGGCAACACTACCCACAAGGCCGTGCAGCGCAGCGCCGACTGCGTCAGCCTGGGCCCGATGCTGCAGGGTCTGCGCAAACCGGTCAATGACCTGCCCCGTGGCGCCCAGGTCGACGATATCGTCTACACCATCGCCCTCACCGCCATTCAGGCTCACCGAAGCGTGGCCAACCAGGAAACCCCATGAAGGACTTTTTACCGCCACTGCGAGGCGTGACCGCTTCGCTGCTGTTGGCGTGCAATACCGTACTGTGTTGCACCCCGCTGTTCATCGTCAGCCTGTTCAAGCTGTGCCTGCCCTTCCCCGCCGCGCAGAAGGTCTGTGACGAGCTGCTGCGGCATATTCACGAGCTCTGGATCACATTGAACAAAGGCTGGATGAAGCTGCTCACGGGTACCCGTTGGCAGGTCTCGGGGCTCGAGGGCCTGGATTACCAGCACTCGTACCTGGTGACCAGCAACCATCAGAGCTGGGTCGATATCCTGGCCTTGCAGTACGTGCTCAACCGCCGCATCCGCCCGCTGAAATTCTTCCTCAAGCAGGAGCTGATCTGGGTACCGGTGATCGGCCTGGCGTGGTGGGCCCTGGGGTTCCCCTTCATGAAGCGCTACTCCAAGGCCTACCTGGCCAAGCACCCCGAAAAACAGGGCAAGGACCTGGAAACCACCCGCCGCACCTGCGCGAAATTCGCTGGCAAACCCACGGCCATCTTCAACTTCGCCGAGGGCACGCGCTTCACCCCGGCCAAGCACGCGCAGCAGCAGTCGCCTTTCCGCCACCTGCTCAAGCCCAAGGCCGGCGGCATTGCCTTTGTGCTGGATGCCATGGGCGAGCAACTGGAGTCGATCGTCAACGTGACGCTCAACTATCCCGACGGCCGCCCAGGGTTCTGGGACCTGCTGTGCGGGCGCGTGCGCAAGGTGGTGGTGCAGTTCGAAGAGGTTGCCATACCGGCGGCGTTCATTGGCCGCAGCTATGACCAGGACGTGCAGTATCGGGCGCAGTTTCAGCAGTGGGTCAACGAGCTGTGGGTGGCCAAGGATAGCCTGCTCGACCACATGAAAGGCTGACCTGCAGCGGCCGTGGCCGCTGCAGAGCCGGGGTGCTTACTGCTGTTGCTGGTAGGTGGCACCCGGCAACGGCTTGAGGTTCACCTCCACGCGGCGGTTCTGGGCCCGGCCATTGGCGTCGGCGTTCGAGGCGATCGGCTGGTCAGGACCGGCACCGCGTACCGATACATGGGACGGGTCCACGCCCTGGGAAGTCAGGTAGGTGGCCACGCTCTGCGCACGGGCCTGGGACAGGTCCATGTTGTGCTGGCGGCTACCGGTGCTGTCGGTGTAGCCGACGATCTCGATCAGGTTCTGGTTGTACTGCTTGAACGAGCCGGCCAGGTTGTTCAGCGGGCTGTAGAAGCTGGGTGCGATGGCTGACGAGTCGGTAGCGAAGGTGATGTTGCCCGGCATGATCAGCTTGATCTGGTCACCCTCGCGCTGCACCTGCACACCGGTGTTGGCCATCGACGCACGCAGGGCCTTTTCCTGCTTGTCGGCGTAGTAGCCATAACCGGCACCGCCGGCACCGCCCAGTGCCGCGCCGATCAGCGCGCCCTTGCCACGGTTGTTGTGGTCGATGGCGGCACCAGCCACGGCACCCGCCAGGGCGCCCAGGCCACCGTAGGTGGCGGTCTTGTTCACACCAGAGCCCTGGCCCTGGTTGTCATAGGGGTTTTGTGACGCACAGCCGGCCAGCAGGGCAACGGCAGTGGCGGCGATAATCAGACGACGCGACATTCAGGAAACTCCTGTACTTACAGTTGTGAAGCAGCGGCTGTTGGCGAACGGACTGCTGCGACGATTAGACCTCGTCGCGGCCAGAAATTCAGTGAAGATACATTCAGTTACGAACGAATGGATTTTCACGCATCTCATCACCCAGGCGAGTGTCCGGACCATGGCCGGTCACCACCGTGGCGTCTTCATCCAGGCGGTACAACCGTTCCTTGATAGAACGAACGATAGTCCGCTGATCGCCACCCCACAAATCCGTGCGGCCAATGCCCCGCCGAAACAGCGTGTCGCCTGCCACCAGCAACTTGGCCTCGGCGAACCAGAAACTCATCGACCCTGGGGTGTGCCCTGGCGTGTGCAGCGCCACGCCACAGCCACAGGCCAGCTCTTCATCGTCGGCCAGCCAGCGGTCCGGCGGCGGCACCGGCGTGTAAGGCACGCCGAACATCTGGCACTGCATTTCCAGGTTGTCCCACAGGAACTGGTCTTCCTTGTGCAAGTGCAGGGTCGCACCGGTCAGTTCCTTGAGCTTGCCAGAGGCCAGGAAGTGGTCGAGGTGGGCATGGGTATGGATGATGCTCACCACCTTGAGACCATGGGCCTCCAGGCGCGCCAGAATCTGCTCGGGGTTGCCGCCAGGGTCGACCACGATGGCCTTCTTGCTGACCGGGTCGCCGATGATGGTGCAGTTGCACTGCAGCGGGCCGACGGGGAAGGTTTCACGGATGAGGGTGGGGGTCGCCGTCATCGAATCAGCTCCTGAACAATCATGAATGGCACCATTGTCGTGCGAATGGCACGCCAATGCGACCCGTGCAAACGCAGGCGCGCCCGCTACGGGACCGGGCAAAGCTCGGGGAAGGAATACCGCGCGCGCTCGGTGGCTGTGCGATGCCGACTCTCGAGCCTCGGCCGGTGCCATGGCAAGCGCCTCAGCAACGATAGCGTTCCCGCACGCCATCGGCAGCCGGCGCGTTGATGTACAGCACCCGGCTGCCAAGCCGTGGCTGGCTGCCCTGCAGCCCTTCAGGCGGTGTCCAGTGGGCCGACACATGGATGTATCCCAGCCGCAGACGGCTGTCCTCCTCGGGGCTGACGCGGTAATCGCCTTGCAGGAACCGTTGGCACAGTGGCTCAAGCTCGGCCGGCAGGGCGCAATCCCCGGTGGCGGGTACCGGCAGCATCGGTACCCCTCGGGCCAGCGCCAATCCGTGCATGACCTGCAGGTAGACCCGCGACAGCTCGCCGCGAACGTCCCGTTCCAGTTGCAGGGCGGCGTACACCTGCTGCTGTGGAACCGGCGTGCGCTCCATCACCAGGGTCGGGGCCGGGGTCACGATCTTCAGCCACGCCCCAGGCCAGCCTCTGGCCAACCACAGTTGCCGTTCCTGTTCGGCGTGCTGGTAGATGGAGGTGGTCTCCACCTTGGCGCCCTTGGCCACCGTCAGGGCCTGCATCGGCCAGACCAGCACCTGCTCGCGCATCTGGCCCAGGTAGCCGCCGCCTATGTCCGCATGCGCTCCCGGCAACTCGATTTCGGTGTGGAAGGGGTGAACCTGGGCCAAGGCAAAATTGCGCCGTCGCTCGTCCCGGGCCACCAGGTGCACAACCTGCGGGAAGTGCGCGGGGTCCAGGGCCAGATCCAGCTTGACCGCGCCCGCCACGGCAGCCACGGTGTCGAACAGACCGATGAAGCCGACCTGCACGCCCGGCAGGCGCAGCAGCTGGTTGGCGCAATGCCGTGCCGCCGCCGCGCCGCGGCTGAAGCCGAACAGGTCGACCGTCATCGGGGCTTGCCCGCCGTTGGCCATCAAGGCTTCGCGTACCCGTGCAATCGCGTAGTCGACCCGCGCGAGCACCCCGGTGCGCCCACGGCCCAGGGCACTGCCCACCAGGCTATCGGTTGCACCCGCCTCGGTGCCGATGCCTGGGACATAAATGGCCAGCGTGCCGTTACCCTGGGGGCCCCCATAGAGCTGATACAGCTTGTAGACGTTGGTCAGTGCCGATGCATGGCTGCCACCTTTTTCCATCGCCGCGACGTCGTCGAAGGGGGCGTTGGCGGCATTGTTGCCGGTACCGTCGAAGAACAGCCCAATGCGCAATGCCTGAGCGGGATGAGTGGTTTGAAGAGTCATGTGCATTCCTTTGCCTGGCAAAGAAATGCACTCTAGGGTTGGCCGCCCCCGGCCGTATGTCAGCCTCGCGCCCCTGACCTGTAGGCCTCAGGGGCGCAGGCTGTAGCCGAGCGTCACAAGCTGGACAGCACGCTGCTGTTCTCGGCCTGCCATTGGGCAATGTCGAGGCGGATTTTCTTTTTGTCGAGCTTGCCGACGCTGGTCTTGGGAATCTCGCTCACGACGGCGATCTGGCTCGGAATGGCCCACTTGTTGATATGGCCCAACTCGACAAATGGCTGCAGGTGCGCCTTGATACCCCGTGCGTCGACGCTCTGCCCTTCGCGTGCCACCAGCAGGGCAAAAGGCCGCTCGCCCCACTGGGCATCGGGGATGCCCACCACTGCCACTTCGCGCACGGCCGCATGGCGGCTGACCAGGTCTTCCAGCTCCAGTGACGACACCCACTCGCCCCCGGTCTTGATCACGTCCTTGATGCGGTCGCGGATATCGATCGCGCCATTGCCGTCCAGCGTCGCCACGTCGCCGGTGTGCAACCAACCGCCCTTCCACAGTTCCGCGCCCTTCTCCGGTTCGCGGTAATAACCCATGGTCAACCACGGGGCGCGCAGTACCAGTTCGCCCTGGGTTTCACCGTCAGCGGGCAGGAAGTTGCCCTCCGCGTCGATGATCGCAGGCTCCACCAGCGGCACGGGCACGCCGGCCTTGATGCGGTAGGTGGTGCGGTCGTCCTCCAGGCCTGCCAGCAGCTCTTCGTTGATGTGGGCGGCGGAAATCAGCGGGCAGGTCTCGGACATGCCGTAGGCGGCTGTCAGCTGGATGCCGTGACCCTTGGCCGCCTCATACAGGGCGCGGTTCAGCGAACTGCCGCCAATGATGATCTTCCAGCCCTTGAAATCCACCCCTTGGGAGTTCTTGCAGTTGAGCAGCATCTGCAGGATGGTCGGCACGCAGTGGGAGAACGAAACCTTCTCGGTTTTCCACAGTTGCACCAGCATGTCCGGCTCGTAGCGCCCTGGGTAGACCTGCTTGATGCCCAGCATGGTGGCGACATAGGGCACACCCCAGGCATGCACATGGAACATGGGGGTGATGGGCATGTAGACGTCATTGGTGCCCATGAAGCGGGTGCTGTCGACACTGCCGGTGACAGTGGCCAGGCTCAGGGTGTGCAGCACCAGTTGGCGGTGGGTGAAATACACCCCCTTGGGGTTGCCGGTAGTACCGGTGGTGTAGAAAGTGGTGGCGACGGAGTTTTCGTCGAAATCAGGGAAATCATAGGCAGGGCTGGCGGCGGCCAGCAATTGCTCATACTCGCCCACCAGGTTGGGCAGTTCCGCGGTTTTCTGCGGCCCGTCAGTCAGCAGCAAGGTCTTCTCGACGGTGGTCAGGTGCGGGGCGATGGCCTGGTACAGGCCGACGAAATCGCTGTTGACCAGCACCAGCTTGTCGTCGGCGTGGTTCATGGTGAACAGGATCTGTTCCGGGGAAAGCCTGACGTTGACCGTGTGCACCACCGCGCCAATCATTGGAATGGCAAACATCGCTTCCAGGTAGCGATGGCTGTCCCAGTCCATCACTGCCACGGTATCTCCCGCCTTGACCCCGGCCTCGGTCAGCACATTGGCCAGACGCGCGATACGCTCGGACAGGGTGGGATAGGTGTAGCGCAGCTGATCCCGGTAGACGATCTCGCGGGTTTTCTCGTAACGGCTGCCCGACAGCAGCAGCCGCTTGATCAACAGAGGGTATTGATACGCACCTTCGGCCGGCGGAATAACGCGAGTCTGCATCATGAGGATCCCTTTGATGAGTGCAAAAGCATGGCAAATACTTTCACACTTTAGACCCTCTGGCGCAGAGCATTCATCGGACAAATGATTTGCGATGTTGCCAGCCCCGTTACCCTTTGATCCTCAATGCATTTCCGTGAAAGCGATCTTTACGCCCAACGCGATCAGCACGGCGCCCATGGTGCGATCGAACCAGTGCCCCATGCGCGCAAAGCCCGCGCGCACGCGGTGTTGGCTGAACAGCATGGCCACCAGGCAGAACCAGGCGGCGGTGGCGAACGCCAGATATAGGCCATAACTGGCCTGTACCCACAGCGGCGTGTGCGGGTTGATGACCACCGTGAACAGCGACAAAAAGAACAGCGTGGCCTTGGGGTTGAGGCCATTGGTCATGAAACCGGCCACATAGGCACCTTTGGCTGTGCGCTCAACCGGTTCAGCCTTCAAGGTTTCAGCGCCGGCCGCCGCTGGCCTGGCGCGAATGGCCTTGAAGCCGATGTACAGCAGGTAAGCCGCGGCCAGCCATTTCAGGGCGTTGAACAGCACGATGGACTGGGAAACGATCAGGCCGATGCCCAGCAGCGAATACCCGACATGCAGGAAAATGGCCGTGCCCACGCCCAAGGCGGTCCATGTGCCGGCGCGACGGCCATGGGCCACGCTTTCGCGCACTACCACGGCAAAGTCGGGGCCGGGGCTGGCCACGGCGAGCAGGTGAATCAGGGCAACGGTCAAGAACTCCGTCCAGTACATGGGCGCCTCCCAGGGCATTGTCATTGGCAGTTACAAGACGCTTACCTTACCAAAGCTGCGCGGGGTGTGTGGGTTGCTTCTGCTCGCCCAGCCCGGCAGGCTCAGGTTCAGAGGAACCAGCGATACTCCCGGGCGCTGATTTCATCGAGGAACGCCAGGTGGTCATGGCGCTTGTTCTCGCAATAGACCATCACGAACTCGCTACCCAACCCCTGGCGCACCGCGGGGTCGCCTTGCATGTGCCGCACGGCCTCGAGCATGTCCTTGGGGAAGTCGATGCCACTGTGGCGGTTTTCGTTGAGCGGGGCGATGGGCTCAAGGCCAGTGTCCAGGCCGTGCTCCATACCGCTCAGGATAGCCGCCAGCACCAGGTAAGGATTGGCATCGGCTCCGGCCAAGCGGTGTTCGATGCGCAAATTGCGCGGGTCGGACTCGGGAATTCGGATGCAGGCGTCACGGTCCTCGAACCCCCAGCTGGCACGGCTGGCCGCGTTGACCATCGCCCCGTAGCGGCGAAACGCGTTGTGGTTGGGGGCAAAGATCGGCATGCAGTGGGGCAGCAACGCCAGGCAGCCCGCGACGGCGTGGCGCAGCGGCCGCTGATCGTCGGCGGCCAGAACGTTGTGGCCGGCTTCGTCGTACAGGCTGACATGCACATGCATGCCGCTGCCCGGGGCATTCAGGTAGGGCTTGCTCATGAAACTGGCGCGGTGGCCGTGCTTGAGCGCCACGCCGCGGGTACTGCGGCAGAACAGTGCTGCCCAGTCGGCAGCGCGCAGGCCGTCGTCGCAATGGGCAAAATTGATCTCGAACTGGCCAGGGCCCAATTCCGCGGTAATCACGTTGGCTTCCACGCCCTGCTCATTGGCGGCCTCGACCATTTCGTGCAGCACCGGGGAAAAACGTGACAAGCGCTCGATGTGCATGTTGGGCTGGTCATCTTCATCGCCGCTCAGACCATCCCGGGGAAACTGCGGCAGGCCTTTGTCCAGCGTGCGGTCGAACAGGTAGAACTCCAGTTCGAAGGCCACCACCGGCCGGATGCCGCGCCGCGCCAGCCGCTCCAGCACCCGCGCCAGCACTTCACGCGGCTCGAATTCGATGGGCGCGGCGGTACCGTCCGAACTGATCAGCATTTGCCCCAGCGGCTGGCCTTCCCAGCGCACGGGTTTGAGCGTGCCAGGTATCAAGCGCCGTGGCGCGTCCGGGTCGCCATCGTTGAAGCAGTAGTCGCCAATGGGGTGCAGCCCACCCTGGGCGCCGAGCAAGACGCAGTTCTGCGGCAGTTTGAGGGGGCTGCCAGCGGCCACTTTCTCGAGCATCTCGACCGGGTAACGCTTGCCGTAGAAATGCCCGGGAATGTCCAGGGCGATCAGGTCGACGTAACGCACCTGCGGGTGGGCGGCGCGAAAGGCGCGGACCTCACTCAACAGGTCGGGGTAGGCCGGGGAGTTCGAAGACTGCTTGTTCATGGTGTAATCCTGAAAGACGACAAAGCGCGCGCGCCAACTGACGGACCACGGCCCGGTGCACCCAATGTAGCACCGGCAGTGAAACCGGGGACCCCGCGCACCTGGTGCAGGGCATGGAGGCGGGCCAGGAAAGCCGGAAGGACGCCCACACGCCCAAATTTCATGTAGGCTTTTTCGCCAATCACAAGGAGTCTGCCCCGATGACCGATCCGCGCCGCGCCGTGTTTCTCGATTACAGCTCACTGGACCTGGGTGACCTCGACCTTGGCCCGCTGCACCAGGCCTTCAGCCCCCTGGACCTGCACGCCTCCACCACCGCGCAGCAAGTGATCGAGCGCTGCCGCGATACCCAGGTCATCATCACCAACAAGGTGGTGGTCGACGCCGACACCATCGCCGCCTGCCCGCAGCTGCAACTGATTCTGATCACCGCCACCGGCACCAATAACGTCGACCTGGCCGCCGCCCGCGCCCGCGGTATCGCCGTGTGCAATTGCCAGGGTTACGGCACACCGTCGGTGGCCCAGCACACCTTGATGCTGTTGCTGGCCCTGGCCACGCGCCTGGCGGATTACCAGAAAGCCATCGCCGCCGGCCAATGGCAGCGCTCCAGCCAGTTCTGCCTGCTGGATTTTCCCATCGTCGAGCTGGAAGGCAAGACCCTGGGCCTGCTGGGCCATGGCGAGCTGGGCGGCGCGGTGGCGCGCCTGGCCGAAGCCTTCGGCATGCGCGTGCTGCTGGGCCAGGTCCCCGGCAGGCCGCCGCGAGAAGATCGTATCCCGCTGGCGCAGTTGCTACCCCAGGTCGATGCCCTGACCCTGCACTGCCCGCTCAATGACAGCACCCGCAACATGATCGGCGCCGCTGAACTGGCGTTGCTCAAACCAGGTGCCTTCCTGGTCAACACCGCCCGCGGCGGCATGGTGGATGAGCAGGCATTGGCCGACGCGTTGCGGGCCGGGCACCTGGGCGGCGCGGCCACCGATGTGCTCAGCGTCGAGCCCCCCGTGAACGGTAACCCGCTGCTGGCCGGTGACATTCCGCGCCTGATCGTCACGCCCCACAGTGCCTGGGGCAGCCGCGAGGCGCGCCAGCGCATCGTCGCCCAGGTGGCCGAGAACGCCCAGGGGCATTTCAACGGCACGCCGGTACGCCAGGTCAACTGAGGGCCGGAGGCTCTGGTAGAATGGGCGCTTTTTTGACCAGGAGCCCCCACCATGGACCCGCGCAGTGAAGTGCTGCTTCGCCAGGCCGACTTGTTCCAGGGCCGCCTGCTGCTGGCAGGCCTGCCCGCCGACGACCTGCTGGGCACATTGCCCGAAGCCCAGGGTTGGTGCTGGCATGCGGGGGACCAGCAGGCCCTGGCGGCTCGTTTTGGTGAACGCAGCCACTTCGGCACCGAAGCGCCACAGGCGGATTTCGACGCCGCGGTGATCTTCCTGCCGAAGTCCCGAGAGCTGGCCAACTACCTGCTCAATGCCCTGGCCTCGCGTTTGGCGGGCAAGAACCTGTACCTGGTAGGCGAAAAACGCGGCGGCATCGAGGGCGCGGCCAAGCAACTGCACACCCTGGGCAAGCCGCGCAAACTCGATAGCGCCCGCCATTGCCAGCTGTGGCAGGTCACGGTCGATTCCGCCCCTGCCGCCGTGCCCCTGGCGAGCCTGGCCCAGCGCTACGAACTGGCCCTGGCCGACGGCCCGTTGACCGTCATCAGCCTGCCGGGCGTGTTCAGCCATGGCCGCCTGGACCGTGGCACCGCATTGCTGCTGGAACACCTGGACGGCCTGCCCGGCGGCCAGGTCCTGGACTTCGGTTGCGGTGCTGGGGTAGTGGGTGCCAGCCTCAAGCGCCGCTACCCTCAAAGCCAGCTGACATTGCTTGACGTGGACGCTTTTGCCGCGGCAAGCAGTCGCATGACCCTTGAGGCGAATGGTCTGGAAGCCGACGTCATCACCGGCGACGGGATTGACGCCGCGCCCCTTCATCTGGATGCCATTGTCAGCAACCCACCCTTCCATACGGGGGTGCACACCAACTATCAGGCTTCGGAAAACCTGCTGCGAAAAGCGGCGAAGCACCTGAGAAAAGGTGGCGAACTACGAATCGTCGCCAACAGCTTCCTGCGCTACCAGCCATTGATCGAAGAGCATCTGGGCGTGTGCGCGGTACGCGCCGAGGGGCAGGGTTTCAGAATCTACCGAGCCAAACGTGGCTGAAAAACTTCGCTTGCCCAAACGAAAAACCCTAGGCAGAATCCGCTCCGTCCTAGGGGAGTAGTCTCCCGCCGAGCCACTTGCTCGCATGGCATGCGTCAACATACTTGGTCCACAGACCATGGCGCATGCGACCCACAGTCCGCATCAGACGGGCTCAGGGTTTGACAAGACCTATGACACGCACACCTTACCCGGGGCGGGGAGGCTGTACGTGTCATAGCCGTGTCGACCCGCCCCCATAGGAAACCCTGATGCTGGAATCACTTCTTGTCCCTACCGCGATCGTTGCCCTGGCGGAAATCGGCGACAAGACCCAACTGCTCGCGCTGATCCTCGCCGCTCGCTTCCGCAAGCCCTGGCCAATCATCGCCGGTATCATCGCCGCCACGCTCGCCAACCACGCTGCCGCTGGTGCGGTGGGGGCCTGGTTTGGCAGTTTCTTTTCCGATGCGACGTTGCACTGGATCCTGGCCGCAAGCTTCACGGCGACGGCATTGTGGACCCTGGTGCCCGACAAGATGGATGACGACGAAGCCAGCACCAAGCGCAAATTCGGCCCGTTCCTGACCACCCTGATCGCCTTTTTCCTGGCGGAAATCGGTGACAAGACCCAAGTGGCGACGGTGATGCTGGCGGCGCAATACCCGCACCTGCTGCTGGTGATCCTGGGTACCACCCTGGGCATGCTGCTGGCCAACGTGCCGGTGGTACTGGCGGGCAACTTCGCCGCCGAGAAACTGCCGTTGACCCTGATTCGTCGCCTGGCGGCCACGGCGTTCTTCGTGCTGGCGGTGGTGGCCGTTTACAAGGCCATGCAGGTCAGCGGCTGGGTAGGCTGACCGCGCCGTAGCAGCGGACCTGGCCGCGTCGGGACACCTGCGCTGTGCCTGTTACTGCGCGGCGCACTCGACGCGCCGGGTCCGCGGCTACGGGCGTTGGGTCATGCCGGGGTCAGGCATTCCGGGGCATTGAGCTTCGGGTCATTGACCAGGTTGGCCAGCGGCCTTTCGCGCAACGCGACAGGGTTGCTGGCCAGCAAGGACTGCAACACCGGCAACGGTGTCTCAGGGTCCAGCCAGGCTTGCTGGCCGGCCGCATCGAGGATCAGCGGGCGACGCTGATTCATGGCCGGCTGGGTGACCACCGCGGTGCTCAGCCACACCTGCTCCTGCACCGGGTAGGCTTCCCATACCGCCGCGAAGAACAGCGAACTACCCTCCCCCGGCGTCAGCCAGAACGGCCGCTTGCGCACATTGCCCCGCCATTCATAGAAACCATTCGCCGGCAGCAGGCAACGCCGCAACCGCAGGGCCTCGCGAAACATCGGCTGTTCGGCCACCGTCTCGGCACGGGCATGGGCAGGGGTACGCGACAGGTCGGTCAACCACGGTGGGGTCAGCCCCCAGCGCGCGCGATCGAGCTGCAAGCGGCCCTCCAGGTGACGCTGGATCAGCACCGAGTCACCGGGGGAAATATTCCATTGCGCCTGCTGGCCGGCAGGAAAGCCTGGCAGCGCGGCAAAAGACGGCGACCAGCGAAACAGCGCATAACGTCCACACATGGGGCAAAAGCTCTTCAGATGACGGGCGCATGGCTCAACAGACCAGCACGCCCTGGAAACTTTCCGGTTCTTCGCCCGGCAGCGGCAAGGCGGCATTGTACGCGGCGATGAGCTGGCGTGCGTAATCGGCCTGGTCATTGGCCACGGTCAGGCCCAGCAGGCCGATGGCTGGCAGGTCACCGATGCCGCCCACCAGATCGCGCCCCACCAGGTGAGCCGCCACGCCTTCGCTGTCCAGCATGCCGATGAGCATTTCGGCTTCCAGCAGGCTCTCCGGGTCGTAGATTCTCTGCATCAATCGTTCTCGCCTTTCACATCCAGCATCCATTCATCGTCGTGCACCTGCAAGACGAAACGGATCGGCTTGCAGCATACCGAACAATCTTCAATGTACTCCTGATCGCCGCCGGACAGGTCCAATAACACCGGAATCGTTTCACCACAGTATGGGCATTCGATGTCTTCACTTTCCTGAAACAGCATGGCCGTCTCCCCGTGGTGACTTGTGCGTATAATCGCCGGTCTATTTGAAGGGCTATCGCTAGACCCTTACCTTATTACCCTAGCCGTTTCCAACAAGAGAGCATGATGGGCGAATTCGATGCCATCCGACCGTACGACGACGCCGAGGTCCCTGCCGTTCTGGCACGCCTGCTGAGCGACCCGGCGTTCCTCGATATCCTCACCCACTTCCGCTTTCCGCGCATGGCCGGTGCATTCGGCTGGCTGCTCAAACCACTTATAGCTCATCGGCTGCGCAAAGAGTTCGCCGGCATCCAGAGCGTGGCCACGCTGCAGGACAAGGTCGAAGTCTACGTCGACCACACCATCGACCGTGCCACCGACGGTGTGACCTACACGGGCGTCGAGCAATTCAAGTCCGGCAGCGCCTACCTGTTCCTGGCCAACCACCGCGACATCGTGATGGACCCGGCCTTCGTCAACTACGCCGTGTACCACGCCGGGTTGCCCACGCCGCGCATCGCCATTGGCGACAACCTGCTGCAGAAGCCCTTCGTCAGCGACCTGATGCGCCTGAACAAAAGCTTCATCGTGCACCGTTCGCTCAGTGGTCGGCGCGAGAAGCTGGCCGCCTATCAATTGCTGTCGGCCTACATCAACCACTCGATCCGCAACGACTGCCAGTCGATCTGGATCGCCCAGGCCGAAGGCCGCGCCAAGGACGGTGATGACCGCACCGACTCGGCCATCCTCAAGATGTTCCACATGAGCCGCAAGGACGAGGCGTTCGGCGAGGTGATCCAGTCACTGAACCTGACCCCGGTGTCGATCAGCTACGAGTACGACCCCTGCGACCTGGCCAAGGCTCGCGAGCTGTACACCCGCGCCACCACGGGCAGCTACACCAAGGCCCCCGGCGAGGACGACATCAGCATCGCCCAGGGCATCACTGGCTATAAAGGCCGGGTGCACATCAACTTCGCCCCGCCGGTGAGCCAGGCGTTCGAGGACACCAAGCAACTGGCGGCCGAGATCGACCGGCAGATCCTGGCCGGCTACCGCCTGTTCCCGGCGCATTACCTGGCCTACGCGCAGTGGGCTGATGCCGATGCGAGCCTGGCGGTACCTGCCGCCAGCGAAGTATTCGGCGCCGAAGAGCTGGAAAAGGCCCGCGCCGAATGGGCGCGCCGTCTGGAAGCCTGCCCGGTGGAGCAGCGGCCCTACCTGGTGCTGCAGTACGCCACGCCTGTGCGCAACCAATACCGCGTGAAGGCCGGCCTACCACTCTGACAAGCAGCGGTCCTGGCCGTGTCATGCATGCCGCGGCCACGGCCCCTCGCGACAGCTGTGGGCGTCATACGGCCGTCATCAGAACCGGTCACTCTGTGCACCCTCGCCCACGACATGGAGCTTGTCATGTTGCATGCACAGAACCAGGACCGCCTTTACCTGATCCCCCCGAGTGACGAGCAGGAAGCTCTGATCAATGGCTTGTCTTTCAACGTTCACGACCGCCACTGGCTGGTGTACTGCGCCCTGGCCGGCTGCGCCCACGATGACGGGCCCGAACTGGATGCCGACACCGGCATCAGTTTCCTGGAGTTCTATGTGGAAGCCGCCTGAACCGCGGCCATGAAAAAGCCCGCGCCCCCCATGAGGGAGCGCGGGCTTTTTGCTCAGGGATCAGTTGCTCAGGGTACGGCCGATGCTCGGGTCCTTGAATACCCGGGTCAGCGCGTCGCTCAGCACATCGCTGACCAGCTTGGTGTTGGTGTCGACGTTCGGCGCCATGCCGAAACGCTGGTTCAGCGAAGCACCGTAGGCACCCGCGTAGTGGCGGCCGTTGTTGTTCACGTCAGCCTTGAAGTTGGCGCCAATGGTGGCCTCGGTCACGTACATGCCTTCCTTGGGCGACTGGTAGCTCAGGCTGGCCAGGGTCACGGTCAGCACTGGCGCACCGCCCGCATTGGCCGAAGGCGTATAGCCCAGCAGGCGCACGGCGGCTTCAGCCTGGGCTTGCAGCTTGGGAATGATGTCGTTGGCCTGGACAGTCACCGAGCTGGTTTCAGGGTACAGGCCGCCACGGGTGCCCAGCACCGGCGACGGACGGCCGTCCACCACACGCACCACCACTTGCTGGCCCTGGCCGACAGGAGCCAATTGCGAAGTCAGCACGGGTTGCGGGCTGAGTTGCTGCGGACTGTTGGCACAACCGGCCAACGTCAGGGTGGTCACAGCGATCAAACCGAACAACAGGCGTTGCAACATGCTCATCTCTCCAGAATAGGCATTGATAGTGCGGCAGTATAACGGGCGGCGCATGCCGGGAACCAGCGTTCAAGCGCGGCCTGAAACGGCAGGAAGGGTGCGATAATCGGTCACGGCGGTGCCGCTTGACGCCCATGGCAAGAAAACTCCAGGAATAAGGATCTTTTCTGCGCGTTTCATCGTTATAATCTCCCCCCGATTATAAGGACGTCTCCTGATCGGGCCCCGCAACGCCGCTGATGCCCTGCATCCAGCCCACCCAATGCCCACAGAGAGCCGCCCACACAGGCCATTCGAAGCCGGTGTGCCCGCGTTTTCGGCACTTCGCCCTTCGCTGGACCTGCCGCTGCCCGCGTCTTCATGGCAGCCTTTTTGAGGTTCACGACTCCAAAAGAGCGTGAAAAAAACGGTTTTCACAACTTCACAAGAGTGTGGCGAGCAAATGAACAGTT
This sequence comes from Pseudomonas sp. RIT-To-2, assembly GCF_029623465.1. Classification (NCBI taxonomy): domain Bacteria; kingdom Pseudomonadati; phylum Pseudomonadota; class Gammaproteobacteria; order Pseudomonadales; family Pseudomonadaceae; genus Pseudomonas; species Pseudomonas sp. RIT-To-2. Next base: position 114,306 of record NZ_JAPYKM010000017.1, read on the forward strand.
TTGCATCTGTACATGCATCAACAACGTCCGGTTCAGCACCGTACGGTCGGCACTGCCGCGCCTGCCAGTCAGGAGCCTGAGGTCGATTGAACTGCAACGCGGGCGCCTTGACCTAAGTCGAATTGCCTGCCGGCCCTTGAAATGAGTTCATAGGGACTTGTTGGACCGGTTGGTAGCGTCCGCGCGAGCTTGCGAATTTTGCGAAAAGTCGGACATGGCATTCCTGGCCTGCTGATGGTGTACCGGGAGCCGTGCTGTCAATTTGGTGCTGAAGATTTTGGAGACGCGTTAATGGCGCATAACGAAGCAGTCGACGTGGTATTGGTAGGGGCCGGCATCATGAGTGCCACCCTGGCAGTACTGCTCAAAGAGCTGGACCCCACGATCAAGCTGGAAGTCGTCGAGCTGATGGACTCCGGTGCCGCGGAAAGCTCCAACCCGTGGAACAACGCCGGTACCGGCCACGCCGGCCTCTGCGAGCTGAACTACACGCCGCAGGCCAAGGACGGTTCGGTCGACATCAAGAAAGCCGTGCACATCAACGCCCAGTTCGAGGTGTCCAAGCAGTTCTGGGCCTACCTGGCGAAGAAAGGCACTTTCGGCTCGGCTCGTGCCTTCATCAACCCGGTGCCGCACCTGAGCTACGTCGAAGGCGACAAGGGTATCGACTTCCTGAAGAAGCGCTATGAGATGCTCAAGCAGCACCATGCCTTCGAAACCATGGAGTACACCGAAGACAAGGCGAAGATGAACGAGTGGATGCCGCTGATGATGCCTGGCCGCCCGGCCGACCAGCACATCGCCGCCACCCGTGTCATGCACGGTACCGACGTCAATTTCGGGGCCCTCACCAACAAGCTGCTCAAGCACCTGGCCAGCGGTGCCGACGCCCAGGTCAAGTACTGCAAGCGCGTTACCGACCTGACCCGCAACGGCAGCGGCTGGACCGTGACCATCAAGGACGTCAACAGCGGCAACAGCCGTAAAGTCGACGCCAGGTTCGTTTTCCTGGGCGCCGGCGGCGCGGCCTTGCCGCTGCTGCAGCAGTCGGGCATCGAGGAAGGCAAGGGCTTCGGCGGCTTCCCGGTCAGCGGCCAGTGGCTGCGCTGCGACAACCCTGAGGTGGTCAAGCACCACCAGGCCAAGGTCTACAGCCAGGCCGCCGTGGGCTCGCCGCCCATGTCCGTGCCGCACCTGGACACCCGCGTGGTAGACGGCAAGACGTCCCTGCTGTTCGGCCCCTACGCCGGCTTCACCACCAAGTTCCTCAAGCACGGTTCGTTCCTGGACCTGCCCAAGTCCGTGCGTGCCGGCAACATCGGCCCGATGCTGGCCGTGGCGCGGGACAACATGGACCTCACCAAGTACCTGATGAGCGAAGTGATGCAGTCCATGGAGCAGCGCCTGGAATCCCTGCGCCGCTTTTACCCCGAGGCCAAGGCCGAGGACTGGCGCCTGGAAGTGGCCGGCCAACGGGTGCAGATCATCAAGAAAGACCCGAAAAAAGGCGGCGTGCTGCAGTTCGGCACCGAGCTGGTATCGGCGGCCGATGGTTCGCTGGCGGCCCTGCTGGGCGCATCCCCTGGCGCCTCGGTCACCGTGTCGATCATGCTGGACCTGATCGAGCGCTGCTTTCCCGAGCAGTATCGCTCCGAAGCCTGGACCACCAAGCTCAAGGAAATCTTCCCGGCCCGTGAAAAGGCCCTGGAAACCGACGCGGCGCTGTACCGCCGGGTAAGCGCGCAGAGTGACGCAGCGCTGGAATTGGCGCCCGCCAACACCGCCGCCGAACACTACGCTTGATCGTGTAGGCGCTGGCCATGAAAAAACGCCCCTCGGGGCGTTTTTTCATGGCCGGGGGCAAATCAGCCGCGGGCTTTCTCGATGATCTCGATGTATTCCGGCGCGTTGCGCTGGTCACGGATCAGGGCGATGAAGTCATTGCCGTGCTCGTCCTTGCCGTTCAGGTCATAGCCGGCCTCGACGAAGAAGCCCACGAAACGCTCGAAGTCATCGACGCGCAGCCCACGGTAGGCCTTGATCAGCTTGTGCAGCGACGGCGAAGTGGCGTCGACCGGTTCGAACTCCAGGAACAACTTGACCTGCTCGTCGCCGATTTCATCACCAATCAGCTGCTTCTTGTCTTTACGCATTGCCCACTCCAACTTCGCTGCTATGGGGGTGGGAGCGCCCGCCGGCCAGCTCCCACAAAGAGCGCGAGTTTACCCCCGCCGGCCTGACGGCTCAACGCGCGCGTTCGGCGCCGGTGTGCAGGTCGGCCCAGATGTGGCCGTTGGGGTAGCTGAGGAATTGCACATACACCGTGTCATTGCGCAACAGGTCGACAATGGTGCGGTACTGGCCCAACGGGTAGTTGAGGGTCAGGGTCTTGCTGGCCTCGTCGAACGCGGGCTTCTTCAGGCTTTTGCTCTCGGCATCGAAGGTCAGCAACACCTGGGCGATGGTCGCGCCCTTGTTCAGCGGCTTGCCCTTGAGGCGCACCAGTAGCGAGGACGTCACCGGAATGGGTTGCTGATTGGACTGGCGCTGGTTGCCCACCACCACCGAATAGTCAGTCACTTGCAGCAGTTGCTGTTGCTCGGGTTGCTCCTTGCGCAGGCCCAGGTCATCGGGCGGCAGGAACTGGGAATGCAGCGGCGCGGCGGCCAGGGGAAGGCTGGTAAGCAGGACAAGTGCGGCGATCATCAAACGCATGGGCGAGCTCCTGAAGGGCAGCTCAGCACTCTAGCAGATACATCCGGGAGCCACCTCTCTGTGTAGCAGTGGCCGCCAAGCCGCGTCCCAGCCGCCGGAGGGCGTCGGACTCGGCGTGGCAGCCGCCGCTAGAAGAAACCGGCCGATGCGGTATTACATGCCTTTCACGGCATAGATCCCGGCCGCATTGCGCCAGTAACCTTTGTAATCCATGCCATAACCGAAGATGTAGCGGTCGATGCACGGCAGGCCCGAATAGGTGGCCTTAAGGCCCGGGCTGGCCTTGCGGTCGTGTTCCTTGTCGATCAGCACGGCGGTGTGCACGGCACGGGCGCCGGCATGCTTGCAGAAGTCGATGATGGCGCTCAGGGTGTGGCCTTCGTCGAGGATGTCATCGATGATCAGCACGTCGCGGTCTATGAACGACACTTCCGGCTTGGCTTTCCAGAACAGGTCGCCGCCGCTGGTTTCATTGCGGTAACGGGTGGCGTGCAGGTAGCTGGCTTCCAGCGGGAAACGCAACTGGGTGAGCAGTTTGCCAGCGAAGATCAGGCCACCGTTCATCACGCAGAAGACCACCGGGTTGCTGTCGGCCATCTCGGCCGTGATCTGTGCGCCCACACGGACGATGGCCGCCTCGACTTCTGCTTCGGTGTACAGGCAGTCGGCTTCGTCCATGACTTGACGGATATGCTCGAGATCAGCGGACATGACGCTCTCCAAAGGGGGGGTGGTCTGAGAAAAGCGGGCAAAGGTACGCATCCGCTCGGTACAGATCAAGCTTTTCTGGACTAACGTCCAGTATGTCTGCACGACAGTGCCACCTGAATAGATTAATCTAGCGCGATTTTTTTGCCCGCCCGGAGTCTTTCCCCATGCCAATCCTCGAGATTCGCCACCCGCTGATCCGCCACAAGCTCGGCCTGATGCGCCGTGCCGACATCAGCACCAAGAACTTTCGCGAGCTCGCCCAGGAAGTCGGCGCGTTGTTGACCTATGAAGCCACCAAGGACCTGCCGCTGGAAACCTACGACATCGAAGGCTGGTGCGGTACCGTCCAGGTCGAGAAAATCGCCGGTAAAAAGATCACCGTGGTGCCGATCCTGCGCGCCGGTATCGGCATGCTCGACGGCGTGCTCAGCCTGATCCCGGGTGCCAAGGTCAGCGCCGTGGGCGTGGCCCGCAACGAGGAAACCCTGGAAGCCCACACCTACCTGGAAAAACTGGTGCCCGAGATCGACGAGCGCCTGGCCATGATCATCGACCCGATGCTGGCCACCGGCGGTTCCATGGTCGCCACTATCGACCTGCTGAAGAAAGCCGGCTGCAAGGACATTCGCGCCATGGTCCTGGTCGCTGCCCCCGAAGGCATTGCCGTGGTCGAGAAGGCCCACCCGGATGTACAGATCTACACCGCCTCGGTCGATGAGCGCCTGAACGAACACGGCTACATCATCCCTGGCCTGGGCGATGCCGGCGACAAGATCTTCGGCACCAAGCAGAAGGACGCCTGAGCATGGTCGACGAGTTCAACGACCCGCTCTGGCGCCAGGTACTGTCCGGCGCGCAAATGCTCTTCGTGGCCTTCGGCGCCCTGGTGCTGATGCCGCTGATCACCGGCCTGGACCCCAACGTCGCGCTGTTCACTGCCGGCCTGGGCACCCTGCTGTTCCAGATCGTCACCGGCCGCAAGGTACCGGTGTTCCTGGCATCGAGCTTCGCCTTCATCACTCCCATCATCCTCGCCAAGGGCCAGTTCGGCCTGGCCGAGACCATGGGCGGGGTGATGGCCGCCGGGTTCGTCTATACGTTCCTGGGCCTGGCCGTGAAGATCAAGGGCACCGGTTTCATCGACAAGCTGCTGCCTCCCGTGGTGATCGGCCCGGTGGTGATCTCCATCGGCCTGGCCATGGCGCCGATCGCGGCCAACATGGCCATGGGCAAGGCCGGTGACGGCACCGAACTGCTGCCGTACAGCACCGCCATGTTCATCTCCATGCCAGCGCTGCTCACCACCTTGATCGTCGCGGTATTCGGCAAGGGCATCTTCCGCCTGGTGCCGATCATCGCTGGCGTGCTGGTGGGCTTCGCCCTGTCATTCGCCTTCGGCGTGGTCGACACCGTCAAGATCGCCGCCGCCCCGTGGCTGGCACTGCCACACTTCACTGCGCCGGCGTTCAACTGGCAAGCCATCCTGTTCATCGTGCCCGTGGCACTGGCACCGGCCATCGAGCACATCGGCGGTGTCATCGCCGTGGGCACCGTGACCGGCCGCGACTACCTGAAAACCCCAGGGCTGCACCGCACCCTGCTGGGTGATGGCATCGCCACCACCGCCGCCGGCCTGTTCGGCGGCCCGCCCAACACCACCTACGCCGAAGTCACTGGCGCGGTGATGCTGACCAAAGCCTACAACCCGAAAATCATGACCTGGGCCGCGATCTTCGCCATAAGCCTGGCGTTCATCGGCAAGTTCGGCGCCCTGCTGCAAAGCATCCCGGTGCCGGTGATGGGCGGCATCCTGTGCCTGCTGTTCGGCTCCATCGCCGCCGTGGGCATGAACACCCTGATCCGCCACAAGATCGACCTCAGCGAAGCCCGTAACCTGGTGATCATCTCGGTGACACTGGTGTTTGGTATTGGTGGGGTGCTGATCGGCACCGGCACCGGCCCGCACGACTTCGGGCTGAAAGGGATCGCGCTGTGCGCGGTTGTAGCGATTGCGTTGAACCTGCTGCTGCCAGGGAATGGGGAGTGGAAGGAGAAGGTGGGGGAGTGATCTTCTAACCTGATGCTTTGCTGCATTCGACGCCGCTATCCGCAAGTGACGCGATAGCGGCGTTTTCATTGGGTGGCAGACGCACCCAAAGTGGCGCGGGCACTCGGCGATCAATTTCTTGCAGTTTATACCGCCTTCAACCGGACGCGGCAGTGGCCCAACCTGACGTTACTAAAAAGTTCTTCCTCGGCTGCGCACACAGGACACCCCGACAGACGTCAGCATCGAGGCAGGTGTACGCACCATCACCTTCTGTGGCAATGAAACTAAAACCCCCAAGACCGCACAAAAGTGAGTCAGGGGGCGAGGAGGATTGACTAATCCATCAAGATGGCGGAACCAAACCTCGACCAACCTTGAACTAAGTTATTGCATCAAAGCGCTAGTCAATGAGATTTGGCGCCGACCCCGCATCGCCAGATTCGCTGAACCGAGAGATATCCACGGGAGTCCAATTCACACCTTTAACATATCGAGCACCAGTCGAATCGTGCTGTATCACACCTCGGTCTACTAACCCCTTCACTAATCTCAAGACTTCGACATTACCTAACTTTGGACTACGATGCCACGTCAGCATCCGATCAATATGCGGGTAGTCCATCCCAGTTTTCAAACCCGCCAAAAATCTAACGACTTCCTCAGGCGACAAGCCATCCACAATTGCCTTGAAATTCATCATTCGTACCCCTTTTGTTTTTCCTTCGGCAACTGCTGGACGCTTGACAGGCAAAAGCGACTCTCGCAATACTCGTACTTTAAAGCACCAGACATGCACCGTTAGTGCCGCAAGTCACGTCTGAGCGCTTGCCGCTAACTAGCTATTTGGCACTATGGGGCCAGCCACCTCATTGCAAGATGTGGCCATTGGAATGCTCATAAAACCAAAAGCCCCGAACACGCACAGTAGTTAATACTGTAAGGCACGCCCCTTCTCAAAGGTGATGGACTCAACACATCACTCAATGTGTATCGCACCATCAGGGATATCACTTCACCGTCTTTCATTACGTAATTAAACCCGTCCCATCCACCCACCATGCCTACCGGCTTTGGAAGTTGCACCGGGCCTACCGCCTCCACAGGCTTTCCCAAACTGGCCCTGACCTCGGCTTTATTACAAACACCTTCCAGGTTACTTGGCAGCGTCCCTTGATAGGAAAGCCCCCTTAATTCAGACGCCTGCGTAATCACATGAACCCGTTGAAGAATCTCGTCATCGAGGTCGAATTCCAGCGCCACGCCGGTAACAGGATAGAGGCAAAGCACCTGTGCGCCCGAATAAAGCCCAACGGGGCGCTGATTAGTTAAGGTGCCATTTTCCGCAAGCACGCCCCATCGTTTACCCAGTCCATTAATGTAATCAATTATGGAAACCGTCATGTGACCAGCCCTCATTTTTTCCGCCAACGCCTAGAGTTCTCGACGTGCCTGTTCAGCTTGTTCAGCAGGCCTACCATACTTCGGACGGCCCGGCACCTTCTTCCACTCTTGTATAGCGCTGCGGCACTGACACTCCTGGAATAATAATGGTCTTGATTAAACCATTTGTATGCGCGACGACTCCGATACGGAAGAGGGTCTAATCCGAGTAGGACGTAGGAACCACTAAACTATATCTGTTGAAGTTTCCTACAATGTCAGCTACTTCCCACGCCGACAGAAACTCAACCGCCATGACGTGAGCGCTTGCCGGGCCGAGAACAATGTGGAGGGACGACGAACTGATCATGGAGACCAACGAGCTTGGTTCCATAACGAGGGGATAGGATGCCGATGCTTGTACTTGTGGCGCTGGGCGGCAGGTCGAGAACGAGGTGGAGCGTGGGGTCAGGCAGACCGCGCTACCTAACTCTCAACCTTCGCCCGCGCCTGCCTGCTTGACAGATAAAAGCGAGTATCCCAAACCGCCTACCAACTTCATAATCAGTATTACTCATCAGACAGCATTTTGAGTTTTACGCGGTTCCGCCGCCCCTAAATCAGCTTGCTGCATCCAAGCTAATCGAGACTAAAAACTGGACATGCCGCGAGCTATTTATCATATCGATTACGTAGAAACCTCCTAAAATTTAAGCAAACCCCAGCCGCCCGCGGCTGGGGTTTGACACACTGGACATCAGCCACTCGCGTTAGCGATTTTACCTAGACGTCATCAAGGCTCAGGCAAGTCACTTGGAGGTTTTGATTTTTTTGCCCTTGAGGTATCCACTGGCGTCCACTTTGCGCCTTTAACATAACGCCCAAGGGTTCCAGAATAAACTATGACCTCCGCGTCGACCATATCATCCAGTAACTTCATGACCTCGACCACTCCCAACTTTGGCAAGCGAACTTGCGTTAATAGTCGGTCAAGATGCGGATAATCAATACCATTCTCAGCACCCGCGAGCACCCGGGTTATTTCCTCGGGAGTGAATAAATCTAAATAGGCTAATCTACTCATAGTTGAACTCCTTATTCATCTGAAGATTTAGAGCATCAATAGCTTCCGCAGTATAAAACTGAGTCGTATCATCACGCAACCTGAAGTCTTCCAAAGTAGCTGCATGAGCACTATTCCAAATCCCAGAAGCCGCCGCTGGCTTAACACCATCTGGCACCCCTAAAACCCGATATCTTTCAAGCTCTCTAATTTCATGCGTGTAATACTTTTTATCAATATCCGAAGTTTCTAAGCGACCCGCAAGTATGTCCTCCAACCTTCGAATCATGACCTCATTGTCTGCACTTTTACCAAACCTTCCAGTATGAAGCTTAACCAAACCAATACCTTCTGCATCGACGCTGGCATCTTGCCAACTAAGTTTTGCAATGGCACCACCGGTCTTGTCGGAATGATAGGCGCGACCACTATAGGTGCCCACAGTATCCGTATCACCGTATGGCTTGCTAAAAACAACCAACAACGGCGGCAGCCCAGAATCCTTTGGGAAAACCAGGATAATATTTTGCGTACCCTCCAGTTGGTGTAAGGGGAGTCGCTCTATATCGACCACAACAGGGTCAAGGGTCACACCTTCATAATTCGGACTCTCAACAGGATGTTCGCCAGGCGTCGAAGTGAATGAAGGAATATCACCACCAGGCGGTGCAATCGGTGTAAACATGAAAATACGGGAGGGTGAGTCCATTTTCACCGAGAAGGCATTATTAGCTGCGTCGAATTGCGCAGCCCAAACCTTCGCAGTGCTGGGAACAACATGGCCATCCGGTTTAACAATGGAAACGCGCGCTCTATCCCCGACCCAATCAGTGACAAGGGTGTAGGGCAACTCGATCACCCCCCCTGCAGCGCTAACACGCTGTAAGTCGAGACTCTCAATGGGCATGACATCAGATAAAAGTGTACTGATGGACAAGGAACGTTCGTGCTTCGCGACTAGGACTGCCGCTGTCACCACGACTACTCCAACCACCACTCCCACCACTACTACCGGGGAGCCCAATACAGACAGGACGGTGCCGGTACCAGCTACCATTGCCCCTACCGCTGCTCTAATAGCTCCTTGTAACGCGGCGCTGGAGGCAGCAGGCAACAACATCTGACGTGCACCTGCTTGAGCTAATGCGGGAAGCCCTGCTGCAACGCCGTATATGTAGGTGTTTCCAGGAACAACCTGTTTTACTGGTACGCCCGCCGGTTCTGGGGCTTGTTGCTCCGCCGCCGCTCGCGCCGCCTCCTGCGCCTGTTGCTCCGCCGCCGCTCGCACCGCCTCCTGCGCCTGTTGCTCTGCCGCCGCTCGCGCCGCCTCCTGCGCCTGTTGCTCCGCCGCCGCTCGCGCCGCCTCCTGCGCCT
>NZ_JAPYKM010000018.1:0-122297 GCF_029623465.1 Pseudomonas sp. RIT-To-2
CTGGCGTTCCACGCCCTGGCGGGCGCAACAGCCTTCCATGTGGGACCGGGCGAAGCTCGGGAAGGCCGCACCCGCAGCATCAGGCCGCTACTGAGCCAATCGCTCAATCAAATAATCAATCAACACCCGAATTTTCGGCGGCAAAAACCGCTTCGGCGGGTACAGCAACCACACCGAACCAATATAAGCCCCGCCATCCAGCTCCCAATCCGCCAATACCTGCACCACCTCACCGTTCTGCAGCGCTTCCCTGGCGACGAACTCCGGTAAATTGGCAATCCCGAATCCCTGCCGCGCCGCATCCAGGCGCGCACCCGCATGGTTGGCGATATACCGCCCCTTCACGGGCACGACCTCTGTCTCCCCCTCACGCCGCAAGCGCCACCGGTTATCGTCGGTAGTCTCGCCCAGGTAAAGGCAGTCATGGTCCAGCAGCTCGCCCGGTGCCTGCGGAACACCGCGGCTGTCCAGGTACCCTTGCGACGCACACAGCACCCACCGCACTGCCCCCAGCGTCCGCCCGGCCAGCCCCAGCGGCGGCCGTTCCGTCAGGCGAATCACCAGGTCAATGTCTTCCACCAGGGGGTCTACGTCATGGTCATTGAACACCAACTGCACATCCACCTCGGCGTACCGACGCAGGAAGTCCGGAATCAGAGGGTGCAGCACCGTTCGGGCAAAGGCGGTAGGCGCGCTCACTATCACCCGCCCATGGGGCCGCGCAGCCAGGCGCCCGGCAGCATCCACCGCACAGGCAGCCGCATCGAGCATGTCACGACAGTGTCGGTAAACTTCGGCACCGGATTCAGTGACGCGAATGCGCCGGGTGGAACGCTCCACCAACTGGGTGCCCAGTGCCTGTTCCAGGCGCTTGATCTGCCGGCTCACAGTAGAGGGCATGCTGCCCAGTTGCCGGGCAGCTTCAGAGAAATTTCCCGCGTCCACCACACGAGCGAACACCGCCATGTCTGGCAGTGCTTCAAAGAGATCGGTGGGGGTCATGGCATCCTCGCGCTGAACATATTTATGTCACAGCAGCATAAATGATGCGCAGGGGCAGCACGAGGCCCAGGCGGGTGCTGTTATATCGGTGTCGCCCGGCTTGGCATCGTCTCGTCTTCATGCACCACCAACGCCGGGTGCGAGCAAATCACTGCACCTGAAGGTACCTGATAGCTGTAATACCCTCACCCCTGCTCGAACGGCACCCGCAACCGGCTGCCCGCAGACTTCAGTTCCTCGCGGTGCAGAAAAGCCAGCTTCTCCAGCACCTCCACTCCCTGGGCGGTCAGGCTCACCTGCACCTCACGGCGGTCCTCGACCCCGCGTTGGCGCTGCACCAACCCCAGCGCCTCGCAGCGCTTCACCAACGCCACCGCCCCATGGGGCACCATCTGCAGGCGCTCGGCCAATTCACCCACACTGGCCCAGGCGCGACCCGGGAAACCCTGGGTATGCAACATCAGCAGGTACTGTTGCGGCGTCACCCCATGGGCCTGCACCGCTTCCTCGGAAAAACGCAGAAAGCGTCGCAGCTGATAGCGAAACTCCGACAGGGTCTCGAAATCGGATTTTTCCAGGGCATCACTCATCGACGCGGCTCCTGGTTCAAACGGGCGAGGGTGGCCGTGACAATTGCCTCCAGGTCGTCGGCCTCCACATCGATGAACTCATCGCGCTCATCCAGCACCGCCTGCAACGCCTGGTGCAATTGCTGGCTGGCTGGCGACACCGCCCGCGCGGCGCCAGGGTTCGGTACATGGCCGTGAGGGTAACGGTGGCGGCTGAAGGCGTGGAACAGCAACGCGCAGCCCAGCAGCACGGCGGAATTCAACAGCACCGGCTGGAGTACAAATGTATACCCGGCGGCATGAACGCCAGGCCCGCCCAATACTGCGGTCAACGCCACGGCACCGGAAGGCGGATGCAGGCAACGCAGGGCCAACATCAACCCGATTGCTACCGACACCGCCAGGGCCGCGGCGATGATCTCGTTGCTGATCCACGCCGCGCAGGTCACGCCCACCAGCGAGGCGACCAGGTTACCCCCCAGCAATGCCCATGGCTGCGCCAACGGGCTAGCCGGGGCCGCGAACAGCAACACGGCGGACGCGCCCATGGGAGCGATCAGCAAAGGCAGGTCGGCGCTCAGGCCCAAAGCCCAGGTGCACAGGGCGGCGGTAATGCCGATGCCCAGTAGTGCGCCAAAAGCGGCGCGCAGGCATTCGCGAGGGCTGAGGTGCAGCGGGGCAGGGCGCCAGCGCTGGAGGGACGAGTGCAGGGTGCGGAACACGGTGTGGGACCTCGGGCAGCAAAAAACGCGCATTTTATATCACGTCGTGATGTATTGCGTGAATCCCTGCCGCGCTCGGGCGATCAGGCGCGCATATGCCGCAGCAGAGTCGCGGGAAAGGATCCACCGCGTGATGCCTGTTATCCTTGCGTATCAGGAATTCAAGCGTCAGCGCTTACAAGGACGTCTTACATGACCTCGCCACACATCGTGCGTTACTGGCACGCAGTCGAATTGCTGCAGCCCCAGGCCGTTCCGAAGCTCGCCAAACGCGACGGAGCCTACCAACCGTTCTATCAGGACATACCCGCGTCCTCGGCCGTCCTGCCGTGGATGCCGGCCAATCCCCTGAGCCGCCAACCCCTTCCCGACAAGCGTGTGTGGAGCCATACGCTGTATGCGCACCTCTACAATAACCAAACGGTTTCGCGCCGCCTGGAAGCGCTCTACGGTGCCGACGTTGGCTACAGGGAACCGCAGAACAAGCGCTGCGCGCTCTACTCACTCAAATTCAATGACCAGGGGTTCATGCTGGCCGACAGCCTTGTGCTGTCCAATGAAGCGTGGTTCGTCGGGCGTGCGATTCACGGCGAGGACTGGCGACGTGGCTTCGAACACACCCAGGACTACCTTCGTGAACAACTCAGAACCCAGCTTGGTGGCGTGGTGCAGGCTGCGGACCTGGCCTGGCTGACGGACTTCATTCGTCAAACCTTGAAGGTCGACGAATTCTTCGGCGATGAGCCCCGTGTCCATCGCTTCCGCTCGGCACCGGTCAACCCGAAGAAACCCGAGCAGGAAGACGATCCGTTGAACAGCTTTCTGCTCAGTGATCTGGCGGACATGGCTGACGCGGTAGAGCGTGGCGAGACCAGTGAGCCGCTGGCGCGTTACCTGAGCCTTCACGACCCCGAACAACGCCTGCACCTGGACAAGCCCGAAGCCGATCTGCCCTTGCTCGAGCGCCTCGCGCCCTCGCGCTATGCGGCAGGTTGCTGGCCGGCCGAAAAGCACCTGGGCCTGGTTCACTCCCAGCAACTGGCAGTCAACAGCCTGCTGGCGCTGAGCGACGAAACCGGCATCATGGGCGTCAATGGCCCACCGGGTACCGGGAAGACCACGTTGCTGCGTGACCTGATCGCGGCGGTCGTGACGCAGCGCGCCGATGTCCTGGCCTCGCTGGGCAGGGCGTCGGACGCCTTCGTTCAGGACGGCCGCGAAATGGCCAATGACGGCGGACGCGCGCGTGCAGCCTATCAACTCAACCCCTGCCTGTTCGGGTTCGAGATGGTGGTGGCTTCCTCCAACAATGGCGCGGTGGAAAACGTCACATTGGAGTTGCCCCAGCGGGACAAGGTCGACCCCACGTGGTTACCCGACGCCGAGTATTTCAGCGAACTGGCAGCGCTCACCAGCGGCAAGCCGGCATGGGGCCTCATCTCCGCGGCCTTGGGCGCCAAAGCCAAACGCACCCGGTTCGTCGACCGTTTCTATTATGGGCAAGTGCCTGCCAAACCAGCGAAGGGCAATGGCGAGGCCGCCGCACTGAAGCCTGATGCGGCTGACAGCTGGGCGCTGGAGGATGACCTCGACGCCGACGACGCCGCACCGGACACCCCTGGCGACCAGCCTGCTCCCAAAGGCATGCGCGAATGGCTGGCCGAGCAAGCGGCGGACATGAAGGCGCTCAGCTCGGTTGAAAAAGCCAACCTCTGGCGCGCCGCGATCAAGCAATACCAGGACGCCAAGGACGCCGAACACGCGTTGCGCACCCAGGTCAGCGGCATCAGCCAGAGCATCGAGGCATTGGGCACGGCCAGGGCGCGGGTCACGCAGATGCAGCAGGACCTTCAGGCGCTGGTCGCGCAGCGCAGCGATGTCGAGGGTGAACAAGCCCTTGTGGAAACCCAGCAGCTATCGCCGGCCCGCGAGAAGCTGCAACACGAAGTGCAGACTTTGGCATCGCACCTGGCGGCAAAGCCGAGCTTCATGGCCAACCTGTTCAGCCTGTGGGGCACGCACCGCAACTGGGCCTCCCGTCAGCGGTTGCTCGACAGCGCCCACGCCCTGGCCAAGGACGCTTTCGACAGCATCCAGCGCCAGGTGCAGCGGCTCTCGGGCCGTATCAATGAACTGAGCCAGCGAATGGCTGCGGCCGAGGTGGAGATCACCGAAGCGGTACGGCATGTCGATGTGCAGCTGGAAAAGGCCCGCCACCTGGCGCAAGCCGGGCAGGCCGAGCACCTGTCCAGTTGGCTGGAGAGTGGCCTGGCGGGACGGGGCAGTGACATCGAACTGCGAGAGCCGTGGGTGGTGGAAGGCTGGCGTCAGGCCCGCGCGAAAGTCTTCATTGAAGCCCTCAAGCTGCACCGCACCTTCATGCAGATCGAGGCCACGCGCCTGGGCGCCAACCTGGAATTCATCACGGGCCTGATTACCGGTAGTCGATACGGCGGCGTCTCCCAGGCGGTGGTGCGTTCGGCGTGGGCGTCCTTGTTCATGGTGGTGCCGGTGCTCAGCAGCACGTTCGCGTCTTTCGCCCGTTCCTTTGGCAGCCTGGGGTGCGCGCAGATCGGCTGGCTGCTGGTAGACGAAGCCGGTCAGGCCACGCCCCAGGCGGCGGTGGGTGCGCTATGGCGGGCACGCCGGGCTGTGCTGGTAGGCGACCCATTGCAACTGGAGCCGATCGTCACCGTGTCCGACGCGGTGCTGGAGCATATGCGCACGCACTACCAGGTGGACGCCCATTGGCTGCCCAGCCGCCACTCCGCACAAGCGCTGGCGGACCAGGCCACCACCTGGGGGCGCATGGCGGGGCCAAGGGACGAGAAATGCTGGGTGGGGTTGCCCCTGGTCGTTCACCGCCGCTGCGACGAACCGATGTTCGAACTGGCGAACCGCATCGCCTACGACGGCGCGATGGTGTACGGGACCGTCGCCCCATCCCCGGCCAAGGAAACGCCGGCTCGCCTGCTGACCGGGTGGGTGCACGTCAGCGGCCCGTCCTCAGGAAACTGGGTGGCCAACGAGGGGGTTGCGCTTGAGCGCCTGCTGGCGGTGCTGCAAACCGATGGCGTGGCCATGGACAGCATTGCGGTCATCACCCCCTTCCAGGACGTGCGCAACCAGCTCAAGGAACGCCTGCCCGCCAAGATGGTGCGTGGCACCATCCACACCATGCAAGGCAAGGAAGCGGCGGTGATCATTCTGGTGCTGGGCGGCAGCACTGAAAGCCCCGGCGCCCGCGAATGGGCAGTGTCCAAGCCCAACCTGCTCAACGTCGCCGCTACCCGGGCCAAGCGTCGCTTGTATGTGATTGGTGACCGGGGTGACTGGCAGCAGCGCAAGCTGTTCTGTGACGTCATGGAGTGGCTGCCGGCGCACCCGCCGATGACGGCGGGTTGCCCTGCTTGAACAATGGGGGGCTGCGCTGACCGCCAGCCCCTCAATACTCCCCGCGCACGGTCAACATGAAGTTGCGCGGGTCGCCGTAGAAGTTGCCATTCGATGAACTGGACACCGTCCGGTAATACACCTTGTCGAACAGGTTGTTGCCATTCACCGAAACGCTCCAGTGCGGCGTCACCTGGTACTTCACCATGGCGTCATACACCGCGTAACCCGCCTGGGTGTAGTCGAACGGCACGCTGGTCTTGCCCAGCGTGCCATCGCTGAGGTACGGGTAGGCCGAGCCGCTGACATAGGTCGCGCTCTGCAGGGTCACGCCGCCACCCACGGTCCAGTCTTCGAAGCGGCCAGGCAGGTTATAGGTGGTCCACAGTTTGGCTTCGTGCTTAGGCGTGATGGTGCTGAGGGCGACATTCTCGGTTTTGTTGCGGTTGTTGTTGTACACATAGCTGGCCATCAGGTTCCAGCCCTTGGCCAGTTCACCCGAGGTTTGCAGTTCCACGCCCTTGCTGATCACTTCGCCCTGGTTCAGGTAACAGCAACTGCCGCCCCACAGCGCCGACTCTTCCGGGTAGCTGGGGTCCAGCACCGCGCCGCCGTCGCGCTTGGTATAGAACACGGCAATGCCGGTATTCAGGCGGCCCTCGAAGTGCTCACCCTTGAGGCCCACTTCATAGGTCTTGCCGACCATGGGGTCGACCACACTGCCGCTGCTGATCGGCCCCTTCAGGTAGCTTTGCTGCGGATTGAAGATCTTCGAGTAGCTGGCATAGGCCGACCAGGTATCGCTGAGGTCGTAGATCACCCCGCCATAAGGCACCAGCCGCGTAGGTTCGCGCATGTCGATGGTGCTCTGCACCACGCCGGCATTCTTGTAGGTCTGCTCGAAGTGGTAGCGGGACAGGCGGCCGCCCACTATCACTTTCAACGGGTCGGCCACCTGCAGGGTCAGGCGCGAGTACAGCCCGTACTGGGTCTGGTCATTAGGGCTGTAGACCCGCGGCGTGACGTAGCTGATGGGGTTGGGGTCCCACGGTTGTGGGTCGAATACGTTCACCGCCTGCTTGATGTTGGACAGCACCCCGGAGCCCTTCCATTCGCTGGACACCTGCTGCCAGTCACCGCCCACCACCAACTGATGCTCGTGGCCAAAGGCGTCGAAGCTGCCCGACAGGTTGGTATCGAACAGGTTCTGGCTGGTCCAGTAGCGGTTGTAACTGCCGTTGCGGACCGGGCCGGTCATTGTCGTCGGGTTCAGCGCCCCCGTGGTCACCGCCGCCAGCGCCGTGCCTGAGTCGTGGGTGTTGGTGTAGGAGAGATTGGCCTTCCAGCCGTTGTTGAAATAGTGGTCCAGCTTGGTGAAGATTTCCTGCGACCTCACATCGCTGTAGGCCCACTTCTGGCTAAGGCTGGTGTGGCGCGGCAGGCCGATGTCACTGCCATCGCTGTAGCGCGGCAGGCCGGCGTAGTTGCCCGAGTGCACGCTTTCAAACATGCCGCCCAGGGTCAGTGTGGTGTCGGGCGTCACGTCCCATTCCGCCACGCCGTAAACGGTGGGCTTCTCGGTGCTCATGTTGTCGATGGCGTACTGCCGGTCGGTATACGCCGTCACCAGGCGGCCGCGCAGGGTGCCGCTGTCATTGAGCGGGCCGGTCACGTCGAGCATCGAGCGGTAATTGTCCCAGGTGCCGGCCGCGGCTTCGAATTTCAGCTGGTAGTTGGGCAGCGCGCGCTTGCGCACCACGTTGATCACCCCACCCGGGTCGCCCACGCCGCCGAACAGCGCGCCCGCGCCGTGCAGCACCTCCACATGGTCGAACTCGACCATGTTGTACAGGCGCAGGGAATAGAAACTGGTGGCGTTGGACGACAGCGCCATCGGCGCGGCCCCGTCGATCTGGATGCTGTCGATGGTGAACCCACGGGAATAGAAATCGTAAGCCGACGCACCGGTCTTCGACACAATGACCCCAGGCGCGTAACGCAGTGCATCTTCAAGCTCGGTGACAGCGGTATCGTCGATCATCTGCCGGGTCACCACCGACACTGACTGGGGCGTGTAGCGCAGGCTGGTCGGCGTCTTGGAGCCGACACTGACGGCGCCCGTGGTATAGGAATGCGAGTTCTCGGTCATCTCGCCCATGCCCTGGCCGCTGATCTCGGTGGTGCCCAGTTGCAGCGTGTCACCGCCCACCGGCATGACGATCACCCGGTAGCCGTTGCCGTCAGGCACTGCTTGCAGCCCCAGCGGGGTCAGCAACCGCGCCAACGCCTGCTCCAGGGTGAAATGCCCCACCAACCCCTCGCTGTGCTTGCCGGCGGACACCGCCGCATCGATACCCAGCATCACACCCGCCTGCTGGCCCAGGCTGCCCAGCACAGCGTCCAGGCTGCCCGCGGGAATATTCAGGCCCAGCGCCTGGGTTGCGCCGGGCGCGCTGTCGGCAGCCATGGCGGGGCAATTGACCAGGCTGATGCAGAGCCCCAGCAGGGCGCCGGCCAGCGGCGTGAAGCGAGTGTGCATGTAAACGTTCCCTGTACGACAAGAGTGGTGAATGAGCGCTGCACGACAGCGCCGTTTGTAACCCTTGATGCGCGAGAACGAAAAAACTGCCACCTGGGTGAAAAAAACTTCACGCCGCCTGCAACGTCGCCCAGTAGCCCAGCACCCGATTGACCTTCACCGGCAGCAAGCGCGTCAACAGATCGAGGCTGGCCTCAGGGTTATCGAGGGAAAAACTGCCCGACACGCGCAACTGCGCCACGCTGCTGTCACAGCGCAAGATGCCCCGGCGATAGCGGTCCAGCTGCCGCGCCACGCTCACCAGCGGCATGCGCTCGGCCACCAGCAACCCCCGCGTCCAGGCCTCGGCCGTGGTATTCACCGCGGTGACCGCAGTACTGCCGCCAAGCGCAAATGCCTGCCCCTGCCCAGCCGCCAACGTCGCCACCGCGCCGCTGGTGCCGGACGTCACCTGCACCTGCCCGCTCAATACCTGCACCAGGCTTGCCGGCTGCTCGGGCAAGTCGCGCGACACCACCAGCCGCGCGGGCCCGGCCAGCTCGATTGACACATCGCGGGTACGCACCGTGAGCGCGTCCGCGCCGGTAAACGACAGCCACAACCGCCCACTGTCCAGCATCAGCCGCGAAGGGGCGACGTCCAGCGCGGTACGGGTATCCAACTGCACCGCCAGGTGGCTGCCCAGCTGCAGGGCGCGGCGCTCGCCGGTAGCCGTGGCGTAGTCACTGGTATAGGGCGCCAGCCACTGATGTTCACGCGCCTGCCAGCCGCCATAGGCCAACACCCCCACACCCACCAGCGCCTTCAGCGCCCCGCGTCGCGTCGCCAGGCTGCGCGCCTGCAACGCTGAACGTACATGCTCGGCAGGCATCGCCCCCGCGCCAGCGCGCAGGTCGCGGTTCAGCCCGTTCAAGCGCTGCCACACCCGCTCATGCTGCGGGTGCTCGTTGCGCCAACGCAGGCACGCCTGCTGATCGGCGGCACTGCACACGCCCGACTGCAGCGTCACCATCCACGCCAGGCCCTGCTCCAACACCTGAGGGTCAATGGCACCCGCTTCGCCGGCGCGGAACAGACTCATGCCAGGTAAACCGCCGCATAACAGTGCCGGTAAGCCTTGAGCATCGCCTTCTGCACCACATTCACCGTCAGGCCCAGTTGCTCGGCAATCTGTGGATAAGTGAGACCGTCCAACTGCGACAGCAGAAACACCTCTCGCACCTTGCTGCCCAGCCCATCCAACACACTACCGATCGTCTCCAGCGCCTCGATCACCAGCAACCGGGTTTCCTCCGACGGCACCTCGCCCGCTGGCGCCAGGCTCAACGACCGCACATACGCCAGCTCCAGTGCCTGGCGCCGAAAATGCTCGCCGCACAGGCGGCTGGCCAAGGTGCGCAGGTAAGCGCGGGGCTCGGCAATGGTCGGCAGTTGCTCCTGGCGCAGCAGGCGTACAAATGTATCCTGCGCCAGATCCATGGCCTGATGGTGGTTGCCCAGCTTGCGACGCAGGATTTGCACGACCCAGGCATGGTGGTTGCCGTAGAGGGATTTCACCTGATCGTGGACCGTTGCGCTTGGCAGCATCTTGGGTGGGGCCTGGGGAGGGGGGGGTGTTTATGATAATGATTTGCAATAGCGAATGCTATATGGGAGCGCTGCTTGCAGAAGCGGCAAGCCCCCATTCATAAACACCGAGTCATCCGGTCGAGGCTTTTATGCCGGCTTCACCGTTAGCTCAACCCCTACAGCGAGCATGAGGCGCATCACTGTGTCGTAACGAACGTGGGTTCCACCCTTCAGTGCCTTGTAAAGGCTTTCACGGTTCAAGCCCGCGTTTTGCGCCAGCCTGTTTACGCCCTGGGCCTTGGCCACTTCGGCGATCGCTTGCATCATGATTTCGGGGTCGTGCTCTTTCATCGCTTCGGCCAGGAACGCACTGATGGTTTCAGGGCTGTCCAGGAAGCGGGAGGCCTCGAAGCGGCTGGTATTGCCCAGGTTCAGGTTGAGAATGGGCATGTCTTCGGGTTTGTTTTGGTTACTCATAATCATGCACCTCGCAGTGCGTCTAAAATTTCTTTGGCGCGTTTGATGCCCCGTTTTTGATCCGTCTTGTCGCTGCCGTAAAGCATCAGGTAGCGAGTCTGTCCAGAGCGGACGTAATACACCCGGTAGCCAGGCCCCACGAAAACGCGCATTTCACTCAGACCGTCGCCGACGGGCTCTGTATCACCAAAGTTTCCATTCTGCGCCCGCAAAATCCTGGCGGTGACGGCTGCCTTTCCCTGCACGTCCTTGATCCTGCCGAGCCAACCAGCGAATTCTGGCGTGGTATCTATTGCGTAAATGGGATTATTGTTTTCGGTCATGCACTAAGAGTAGCCTACTGGCTACATCTGTGTCGATGCACTGGCACAATCCTGCTTTGGTGTACCCACTATGTGCATCCTTCGTATCAGCGCACAGCCACCAGCAAGCCGCTGATCAAACTCCCCCTCGAAAGGAATCTGGCATGACCGCTGAAAAAGAAGAAAGCAGCTCCTCCTTGATGAAGATGGTAGAAGCCATCGCCATCAGCCCCCAGGACGCCCGCGAACTGGTGAGCCAGTACCAGACCCAGGTGCGCAAAGCCTCGCCGTCCGCCAGCGAAGAAAAGATCCAGGACGCCGTCGTCGACAAAATCATCAGCCGCTATTCAAAACTGGCCGCCACCTCCGGCGCTGCCACTGCACTGCCGGGCGTCATCCCGGGTATCGGCACCGCTGTGAGCGCCATTGGTGGTGGGGTAGCGGATATCTCGGTGTGCATGAAACTGCAGATCGACATGACCATGTGCCTGGCTGTCGCCATCAACGGCAAGATGTCCAACGAAGACGCCAAGCACATGTCCTACATCATCGCGCTGTACGGCTCCCTGGAGCAGATGGGCTCCAGCAGCGCTACCCGCATCGCCAGCAAGGCGGGTGTGCGGATGGTGAAACAGTACCTCAAAGGCCCGACGCTGCAGGTCATCAAGGAGCTGTTCTCCAAGATCGGCATTACCTTCACGCAGAAGGCCGCGGCGAAAGTGATTCCGTTCGGCATCGGGGTAATCGTGGGCGGGACGGCGAACTATGCGCTGACCACTTATGTAGGCAAGGCTGCTCGGGATACGTTTCGGCTGACCCTGAAGGACGAGGAGCCTGTGGAGGAAGTAGTGGTGGATGAGGCGATAGAGGAAGCTGTACACACCCAGGCTGAGGTGTGACACCCAGAAGGTGTCTCGTACTTCTACCGAAAACCTGTACTGGCCCCGCACCGGAGCGAATCACATGACATGGATAATCCCCAAAGCCAGCGCCTACGGCGGCATTGTATTGAACGCCACCGGGCAGGTACTCCTGCGCGAGCCAGCCAACCACTACGACGGCTACGCCTGGACCTTCGCCAAGGCGCGCCCTGCCACCGACGAACAACCAGAGCAAACAGCCCGCCGCGCGGTGCGTACCGAGCTAGGGCATGACGGCAAAATTGTCGGCGTACTTCCAGGGCTTTACCAAGGTGGCACAACCAAGAGCGCATTTACGCTCATGGTATCCGATGCTGCGCACGGCACCACTGACGACCATACCTGGAACACCTGCTGGGCTGATTTCGAACACGCCCGTGAGCTCGTCAGCCAAACAACCAATGCTGTCGGCCGTATGCGCGACCTGCAGATACTCGAGGCTACCCAGCACTGGTTCAAGAGCAACCGCAAGGGTATCGCCGCATTCGAGGCGCTTGGCTCGAAAGGCTGGGCGGTGAAGGGCGACTGGGCCACCAAGGAAATGCCTGAGCAGTTCGTCACCTTGCCGATGGACATGGTATTCGACGCCGAGGAAGCCGACGCCATTCGCACGGGGTTCATCCCCGCGGCCATGGAGGAAAGGTGGTTCTGCTACTACGTGGACAACGTGCTCTACCAGCACCGTAGTTGGACGGGGGCCATGGTGGACCGGATACGATTTGTCGAAGAGGGGGATGGCATTCGGGCGCTAGAGGCAGATGTGAACAGAGCGCCGGAGCAGTATGCGCGGGCGGATGATGCGGCGGATGTGCGGCGTATCGAGATGCTGGTGGGGCTTTTGGCGAAGCGTAGTCTGAGTTGAAGTGGTGCAGGGTCGTAGTTCGATGGGATAGCGCATTGGTAATGCCTACACCGTCTGTGGATAACGACTACGGCAATATCTGTTTTGGTAGTGCGCTCGGCACCGTCCTCTCAGAGCAGCGCTCTGGGGGGACGTCGGGATTAGTGGTGGCTCGATAGGTGACGGCCGTTTCGCGCCCATCTTGATTCCCAAGCATGAGCGCAGGTACACCGGTTTTGACGACGATAAGATCGTCGCCATGTACGGCCGAGGCATGACGATCAGCATGTAATATGCACATCAACGGCCTAGCCCGGCTATTGCTCAGTCGCAAAGCGCAACGCCGGCAGCAACGACGCATTGAACATCGCTCCATGGCTGAGTACCAGCTCCCGGTAGTCCACCGCGACATTCGCTCGCCCCGCCAGACCCTGGGCCAATTGCCGCGCCGCCTCAGGTGACACTTCGCTGGCGCCCGCCGGCCCACGCCCCACCTTGGGTGCCGTCCCACGCATCATCAACAGGCGCACCCGGTTTGCAGGCGCAAGCTTCTGCTGCTCACCGAGCAGCACGCCGTTTCCCCACCAGACTGAGGGATCCGCCACGGCATACGCCTGGAAATCATGGGTGTGCGTAAACAGCACATGCAACGCGAACAACCCGCCAAACGAGTGCCCCCACAGGGTCTGCCGCTGTGGATCGACCTTCGCCAAGGCTGCCACTGCCGGCTTCACCCGCTGCTCAATCAGCAGGGCAAATTGGTCCGCCCCACCGCTAGGCCGAGCGTCTGCCGATGGCGTGCCCAGGGGCAACCCGGGAGTATCGTCATAAGCCCGCGCCACCACATCGAACCGCGCATTCACGGCATAGCCGATCAGCACCAGCACTGGCAGAGTGTCGCCGTGAACCTGCCCCAGCAACTGATCATCCAACGCGGCCAATACCGCGTTTCCATCCAGCATGTAGAGCGCCGGATACCCCGCCGCCGGTGCCGCGCGCTTGGGTACGCCGACCCAGACGCGGTAGTGCCGCTTGGCGTCCACGGAGTCCAGGTCAAGCTGGGTGAAGCGGTATAGCGATGAGCCACGCTGGGCAATGTTCGGCGTGCTGGGCAGCGACAGGTCAGGACGAGCAGACGCCGTAGCGACCGCCCCCGAGAAGAACACCATCAGCAAAAATCGGATAAGCATCATCAGAACGATACCGTCAGGCTGGTGTAGATCGCGCGACCGTGTTGGTTATACGACGCCGCCCCTGCCGTGCTGGAACTGCCCTTGCGGAACAAGCGCTTATCAAAAATATTGCTGACCCCTGCCCCCAGCCGAACGCTTTTGGTCACGTCGTAGCCCAGGTTGAGACCCACCAGGCTATAGCTGCCCAGTGTCTTGCTGTTCACGCCACTGGCGGCCTCGGAGTTGGTGGTGGCGTAGGTCGGCGGTTTCTGCCGGCCGTAGGAGGTCAAGCTCAGTTGCGATGACAGCTTGGGCGTCATTTGCCAGTCGAGCATTGAGTTGAGGGTGTATTTGGGGATCAATGACAGTGGGTTGCCAGTGTCTTTGTTTTTCGACTGGATCATGTAGGTGACGTTGTTCGTCCAGGTGATGTTGTCTGCCACCGGGATCTGCAGCGTACCCTCGATCCCTTCGGTCACGGCTTTCTTGGCGTTGGCCCATTGGTACACGTTGTAGCTGCCGGCAGTGGCCACCGAGTCGTTCAGGTCAACGGTGATTTTGTTGCGGTAGTCGTTGCGGAAGTAGTTCAGGCCGGCCACCCAGCCGTCACGTTTGAACTCCAGGCCAAGTTCCTTGTTGACGCTGGTTTCCGGGTTGAGGTCGGCGTTGCCCAGGATGTAGCAGCCAGTGGTGTCGCTGACGCCGCAGCCTTTGCCGTTGCTGACCAGCATGTAGTTAGGGTTGAGCTGGTAGAGGTTAGGCGCCTTGAAGGAGCGGGCAATGCCGGCCTTGAACGTGTAATAGTCCCAGAAGGCCTGAGAGAAGTTAAGGCTGGGCGACCAGTTGGGGCCGAAGTCGGAGTGATCGTCCATGCGCACGCCAGGGGTGAGCATGGTGCCGGGGGCTACCTCGATGTTGTCTTCGGCGAACAGCGAACCGATGTTCGCACCCACTTCGCTGTTGCGGGTGCCGGTGGCGTAGCCGCTGATGGTGTTGCCCGCGGAAGTGGTGGCACTCAGCGACGCAGGATCATTGAGTTCCTGGCGAGTCCACTCGCCGCCCAGGGTCAGGGTTTGCGGCATGGCGGTGGCAAGCGGCAGGTTGAATTCGCCGTGGCCCAGCCAGTCCTTGAGTTCGCTGGTGGTGAATGTGTTGGAGTTGATCAGGCCTTCGGAGCCGCCACCCAGGCCCTCGTCGAGGCGACGGTTGCGGGTGTTTTCGTATTGCACGTAAAACTTGCTGGTGCCGAAATCCCAATCGCCGTTGTGAGTAATGGAATAGGTTTCGCGGTACATCTTGTTGGTTTCGCGGCCCAGATAGTCGCCGGCCAGTTTGGTGGAGGTGTCGAGATTGCCCTGGCTTTCACCTGCATACATAGCAGCGGCTTCCAGCGTTCGTTGATCCAGGGGCGGTGGGCATCAATCTTCCGTCAGCAGCAGGCAATGGGTCATGGCGCGAATCATGTGCTTCTTGACCGTGGTCACTGACACGCCAAAGCGCTCGCTCGTCGCGATGTAGCTCAAGCCCTCAAGTTGCACCGTAAGGAAAATCTTGCGCGTTCGCTCCCCAAGGCCGTCGAGCATGGTATCGATCGCCTCCAACGTCTGGAGAATCGCCAGCCGGGTTTCTGGCGATACCTCCACCGATTCGGGGCGCAGTGCCAACGCTTCCAGATAAGCCTGCTTAATGGCCCGCCGCCGAAATTTGTCGACCATCAACGCGCGGGCGATCGTACTCAGATAAGTGCGTGGCTCACGCACGTGGTCAGCATTGCGCGAAAGCAGCAAACGTACGAAGGTATCCTGGGCCAAGTCGGCTGCATCGCTTTAGTTACCGATTCGGGCGCAGAGCCATCCTTTCAGCCAGCCGTTATGTTCGTTGTACAGCAAGCGAAGGGCGTGGTGATCGGTAGCACTCATGAGCGGGCAGACCAGCTGTATCAATAGTAATGAGTTGTATTATCTGTTGATTCTTTTGCTTACTGCAAGGCTGGGGCTTGGTGATCTGGATTTTGGGAGGGGTGATGTGCTGCACGGAGGTCATGGTGGGAGGGCGCTGATGCAGTATGCGCGGGCGGATGATGCAGCGGATGTGCGGCGTATTGAGAAGCCGGGTGGCTGTTGGCGAAGGGTAGTCTGAGTTGGGTGGGCGCAGGGGGAGTGGTTAGATTCGAAAGTTGCATTTCCGCGAACGATGATCGTTGGTAAATTTCCATACCGGTGCTACGCACAGAAATAAGAGTAATCAGATCGGAGTGATACCGCCGCGTTCTTTTTGAAGCTGGCTCACCTATCGGCGCAGGGCTGATTCAACCAGCCCAAGGGAACGGGCTGCCTCGGCGTGGCTATAGCCTTGGTCGAGCGCCAGGCTGGCGGCTTTACGTTTGATTTGGAGGGTAAAGGTACGTCGTTGCTTCGTCATCGGACACCTCTCTATGGCGAGCATTCTCGCCTAAATGGGTGTTCGGTTTCATTAGACCACTACAGGTGGAGCAGGGCGACCGGAGTGATGGTGGGGGCTACCACATCCACGCTGCCTACTTCTTCAATGGCAACGAGGTGCAGGGCGATGTCTACAAGGCCATCCAGCTCGGTGAGCTATGGGAAGACATCACGCATGGCCAGGGCTACGTGCACAGCTGTAATTACGACAAGGAGAAATACGGTGACGAGTGTGGTATTGGCCGCATCCTGAGGAGTGATCGAGCAATTCGGCGCCATGTCCACAAGGTGGTGAGGTATCTCGTCAAAGATGCTCAGCACCTGCGTTTGAGACCAAAGGGAGCTCGATGCCTGCGGACGGGTCAGGTGAAGCATTCTCGTCGAGGAGGGTGGCAGGACGTCGTCTCCTGGATTCCCGTGACTAGAAGCTCAGTCCACCGAGCAGTGTTAGAAGAGGGGGCCGAAACTCTAGTCGTTTTGCCCGCTAGCCGGCTTGGCAACCAGTTCATGGAGCCGCAATTTGAGCTCGATGACGCCCATGCCAACTACGCCCTCGGACTGCAGAGCGGCATGCGCATCAGCCTTATCTGTACAGGCGGAGGTGATGTGGCAAAACGCCGATGTCCAAGGATTGCGCCCCGGCCAACTGAAAGCAGATCTAAAGCTCAACAAGTAGGTTCTGGCTCGATTCGCTTCAGACGGTTAAAGTTCGTCATCTGCATTAATCGTATCTTTCTATGGCTATTAAGATTTCTCGCGATCAGAGCCCAAAAATCCAGTCAATTGATAGCCTTTCTGCCGTCTCAAAATTAATCGAACGGAATCCCGATGAACAATTCAGACACAGCGGCCAGCCACGTGCCCCGTGTTGGCATGCTCGCCACTGTCCGGAACCGCCGCGGTGTGATCTCCTCCGTTGAGCCCTTCAGTGACAGTAAGACCTCTGCGTTGCTGCACCTGGTTACCATCGAGTTCAGCGATGCCGATGGTGATGCAGAAGAATCGCTTCTATGGGAGCGTGAGCGCGGTCCGGTGGTATTGGAGCCGAATGCTCTGCCTAAAGTCGATCGCGAAGCCCCGATGCAGCAGGATGAGTTTCTGGCTCTGCAGCGTGCCGCTCGATGGAGCGCCCTTACTCCGTTCTTATCTGCAAGTGATCTACATGAGCGCTCGGAGCCAGTGCCTACTGCTCCGGTATATGGTGCGGTCAGCGTTGATGACTTCCAGCTCGTACCCCTGGCGCGGGCCATGCGCATGCCACGTGTGTCTCTACTGCTAGCCGATGATGTGGGTTTGGGGAAAACCGTCGAAGCCGGTCTGATTCTGGCTGAGCTTATCCGCAAGCGTCGTATCCGCCGGGTGCTGATCATTACTCCTGCGGCATTGCGTACCCAGTGGCAGCAGGAGATGGAGGAGAAATTCTCCCTCGGCTTCGATATTGTCGACAAGGCCGCCACCCACAAGCTGCAGAAAGAGATGGGACTGGATGCAAACCCCTGGCGTGCACTGCAGCGCATCATCACGTCCTACCACTACTTGCGCCAGCCTGATGTGCTGGAGCAATTCATCGCCAATTGCGAATCCATTAAACAACGTGGCGGAGCACAGCTGCCTTGGGATCTGTTGATCGTCGATGAAGCCCACAACCTGATGCCGTCCAATTTCGGTGAGGACAGCGATCTGGCCAAAATGCTGCGGCTACTTACGCCGTATTTTGAGCACCGCCTGTTCCTGACTGCCACGCCTCACAATGGCCATACCCGCTGTTTCTCGGGCCTGTTGCAGCAGCTTGATCCGGTCCGTTTCACTCAAACGCCGGACTTTACCGACAAAGAGCGCAAGATGATCGGCGATGTGTTGATCCGCCGACTGAAAAGCGAGATCAACGATCAGGATCGTCAGGCCGGGCGAGTGCCGCGGTTTGCCAAGCGCTATCTGGAGCCGCTGCCGCTTTATATGTTCAAACCGGAGCAGGAGCTGGCGGCTGCCGTTCGCAAGTTTTGCACGCAGTTGAAAGTCATCATTCGCACCGCTCCAGAAGCACGCATGGTGCTCAACTTCGCAATCGAAATTCTGCGCAAGCGCCTCTTGTCCTGCCCAGTGGCTTTTGCCGACAGCTGGTTGCGTTTCAAGGAGGGCTTGGCCGCCAAAGAGGCGCTTCAGGCTACTGAGGTCGCGGCGGCCCGCCGCGCCAGTGAAGAAGATATCGATGATGACCAGGAGCGTGAGAGCCGCAGCCGGCATGCCGCTCAGGTTGTTGGCGCCTGGATGCATCCCTATGTGGATGTATTGCAGCCCGAGATTGATGCAATTGATGCTGCGCTGAAGTCTTTGGGTCTCGACAAGCAACCCGTTGTTCAAGCCAAGCCTAAATCTGATGCCCGCTTTGATCGCCTGCGTGAGCTGATCGGAAAAGAACTGCGTAACGCAGAGCAGTGGAAAGTCGATGAGCGCCTGATCATTTTCACCGAGTACAAGACCACACTCGATTACCTGGTCAACCGGTTGAAAGCAGAATATGGGGCGGACCTCGGTAGCATCTGTCAGCTCTATGGCGGCATGCATGAGGAGGAGCGCGAGGCGGTTAAACGCGCCTTCAACGATCCGGACGCACCGGTACGCATTCTGGTCGCGACCGATGCTGCCTCAGAAGGACTTAACCTGCAGCACACCGCCCGTTTGTTGATGCATTACGAGATCCCGTGGAACCCATCGCGTCTTGAACAGCGTAACGGCCGTATCGATCGTCACGGCCAATCTCGGGATGTCACCATCTTTCACTTCACCAGCGAAGATGACAGCGACCTGCAGTTCGTTGCCCGTGTACTCAGTAAGGTCAACGACATCCGTGAGGATCTGGGCTCGGTAGGTGAGTTGTTCGATGCCGCTTTCCAGCGTCGAATGATGGAGATGAATGAAGGTCATGATGTGCTAGGTGATCTCGATCATCAGATAATCATCCGTAGAAGTGCTACCGAAGACGCTCAGGTACGCACCCAGGAGCGAGGTGAGGACGAAAAGCAGCGCCTTCAGCAACTCTTGGCAGATCTTGATCTGAGCCCTGAAACGCTCAAAGACACACTCGGCGTCGCTATGAGCCTAGGTGCCTCGCGCGAAGTGCTCGATGGCCCGGATGCCAAGGGGCGCATGCGCGTGCGAACACCGCTACCTATGCGTTGGCAGGCAGTGGTTGATGACAGCCTGCGTTTACCTTCGCAAAGAGGTATCAGCGGCGCCATGCCTTGGCTGGTGTTCGACAACCACTTCTTTATCCACAACGTCAATGGACGCCCTGTCTTCCGTCCATCTCCAGATACGGTGCTCTTGCACCTGGGACATCCATTGCTACGTCAGTCGCTCAATGCCTTTGCGCGTCTGCGTTTTCCAGGTGGCCAGGCAGACTTTCAGCCGCCGAGCCGGTGGCTGGTAACGCGTGGTCAGGTGCCGGCCGGTGTCGAGGCGTTGGTGTTGTTCACCGTAGAAGAAATGGCAGTCAACAACTTGCGCGAAACCCTTCATCACTGGACCCGCACCCTGGTTTTGCCAGTGAGCAACAACGCGTTGGGTGAGCCCTTGTCCTATCGCGGGCCGCACCATGGTTTGCTGGCAGAGCAAAGCGCTGTCGACGTAGCTGCTGCGCGTGAGCTATGGGACGAGGTTGAAGACGATGTCAGGGCACTGTTGAGCAATTACCGAGCTGAGCTGACTCAGAGCCTTCGTGGTCAACTCAAGATCGCGTACGAGCAAGCGAAGGAGCATGAGAAAGAAGCTTTCGAGCAACGCATTCGTGAAGTTGCCGCGCTGCAAAAAGCGCAGAGCATCGAGAAGTTGAAGCGAGAGATCGAAGAGCAGCGCATTGCCAGCATCCAGCATCAACTGTTCGACGATGCCGATGCGCTGGCGGAAAAGCGTCTGCGTGATCTGGAGGATGAGCTCAAACGTCGTCAGACCCAGTTCGGTGATCTGCAGGAACGCTTGAGCGAAGAGAAACGTCGGATTTTGGAGCAGGTGCTACCTCGTCGCTTTGATCTGCGTGGTGAAGCCCAAGTCTTCCCGGTCACCATTGAAATTCGTTTTCCGGAGGTTCGGGCATGAGTCTTCACGCAGAAGGATGGGCGCAACTTAAGCACGGCGGCCTATTGATTTCTCCGTCCAAACTGGATGAGTTTTTTCCACGTGCCGCGGCGGAGATGTCCGATTATCAGGCTGAGAAGCTCCGTCGAGCACTCACAGCCTTTGACGGCAGTAATGAAAGTCTGAGCAGTCTGCTGGATTACATTCTGCAGGATCTTTCGGACCTGCCTGCTGATGAATGGCAAAAGGCCCAGGGCTTGGATAGCCGTTGGGCAATACGGAGTTTCACCGGCGCCCAGATTAAACCGCGTCGCCTGTGGCTGGGGCCTAACGGCGAGACTCTAGCCGTGTTCGTGCCTGATGATGGCGGCTCACGCCAGTTTGCAAGCCGATTGGGAGTAGGGCGTTCACGGCAGTTGTTGGGCCGCGTGGTGGAATGGCTGCGCCGTACCGGGCAGGCGCTGGCGCTGGTCACCAATGGTCGCCAATGGCGACTGGTGCACGCCGGTGCCGATTACGACTCTTGGTGTGAATGGGATATCGATCTTTGGTTCAACGAAGGTCAGCCATCTGCTCAGACCATAGTCTGGCGCACCCTGCTCAATCGCAACACGCTGCTGGCGGAGCAGGGCCAAAGCCAATTCCTGCAGGCCATCAGTGCCTCCCGTAAGGGACAGGCTGAGCTCTCCAACGTACTGGGTGAGCGCGTTCGCCAGGGTGTAGAGGAGCTGATCACCGCTTCCCATATCGCCATCGAGCAGGCACAACAGCAAGGGCAGGCTCACGATTACAAGGATCTATACGTTGCAGGTTCGCGCATCATCATGCGCTGCATCATCACCCTGTTTGCTGAAGCCCGTGGGCTGATGCCTGTCGACAACCCGATTTACCAGCAGGCTTACAGCCTGGAGGGGCTGCGTCATCAACTGGATCGCCGTGCTGGTGGCCGGGGCAACGAACGCCTGAGCCAGGGCCGTAGTGCCTGGCCGCGCCTTATCGGGCTGTTCAACCTGATCTACGAGGGCTCTGCTCATGAGCGCCTTACCGTACCACAGTATGGTGGCGCCCTTTTCGAGTCGGGCAATCCGTCCAGCGACGATGGTATTTCCCGTGCGCTCGCGTTGCTGGAAAGTCATCATAACCTGGTCAGCGACCTTCAGGTTCACAAACTGCTGCGCCTGCTGACCCGGACCAAGATGAAGGTGCGTCAGGGCCGCAGCAGTCGCTGGGTGGATGCGCCGGTGGATTTTTCTACTCTGTCCTCGGAATACATCGGCATCCTCTACGAAGGCCTACTCGACTTTGAGTTGAAACAGGCAGCTGAGAATGACCCGGTGATCTTCCTCGCCGTTGGTAATCAGCCAGCTCTGACTTTATCGCAGCTGGACGCCATGGAGGATAAGGACATTAAGCAGCTGTTTGAGGCTTTGAAGAAAAAGGATAAAGCCGGTGACGACAGCGACGAAGAAGGTGAAGACGACTCAGAAGAAGCTGTCGACATCGATGACGGCGAAGACAGCGCCGACGAAGATGTTGAATCCAGCGAAGCCGGAAGCGAAGAAAGCACAAGCGCTAGCGACGACAGCGGTGAAGGGCTGACCATCAGTGAAGATCACCTGCTGCGCGCCAATGCTTGGCTGCAACGTGCTGCGCAGATTGCCGGACTGGTGAAAAAGCCCCGTGGACGCAAAGCCAAAACTATTGGCGATGAAGCAGCTCAGGCACTGGAGAGGGCCGGCAAGCAGTTGTGTGCTCGAATGGTTACGCCCGGCCAGTTTTTCCTGGTGCGTTGGGGCGGCACCCGTAAAGGTGCGGGCACCTTTTACACTCGCCCGCAACTGGCCGCACCCACTGTGCGTCGTACCCTGCAGCCGTTGGCCTATGAAACCGTGCGTACAGAAACTGACCCGCGCACCGGACTGGACGCCGTATTGGACTGGGCGCCGAAAAAGCCCGAACAGATTCTGGCCTTGAAGGTCTGCGATCCAGCCATGGGCTCCGGCTCCTTCCTGGCAGGAGCACTGCGTTACCTCACCGAAGCCCTGACCCAGTCGCTATTCCATCACAAACTGATCGAGCGCAGTGAAGACGGCGGTGTGCCGCGTATGGCTGACGGCAAACTGGCCGAACTGCTTAGTGATGAGCTGACCAAGCTCAACCCCAAGGATGATGCTTTTGAAGAAGCGCTACGCTCCCAACTCAAGCGTCACATTGTGGAAAACTGCCTGTACGGCGTAGATCTCGATCCACTGGCGGTAGAGCTGGGCCGTATGGCGCTGTGGGTGGAAACCATGGATCGTGATCTGCCCTTTGGCTTCCTAGATCACAAGCTTAAGGTCGGCAACGCCCTGGTCGGTGCCTGGTTCGATACCTACCGCGATTACCCGGCTATGGCTTGGGAGCGGGAGGGCGGTGACAAGGACTACCAGAAGAACAAGCCGGACAACCTGATCAACCACTGGTACGAAGATGCAAAGGGCAAGCGCAAGGGCGATGTGTTTACCGATGCGATCAAGGCGCGAGCCAAAGTCGTGCCTGAACAATTGCAGGCGCTGCTCAGCGGTCAGCTGACGCTGGACGGAGGGCTGGATGCTGGCAGTGTGCACGACGAGCTGCTCAAGGTGTTCCGCAAGCTGCACCGCCTGCCGGTACACGAAAACGAGAAACGCGCCGAAGTCTATCGCAACGAGGTGTTGAATAACCCCCACTACCACGCCCTGAAAGCGCGTATGGATCTTTGGTGCGCGCTGTGGTTCTGGCCCGGTGAGCTAATCGAGCAGGCACCGCTGCCACGTGATTTTGCTAAACCAAACGAGCAGGTTCTGACCCTCGCGGCTGACCTGGCGCGCCGGCAACGGTTCTTCCACTGGGAGCTGGAGTTCCCGGATGTTTTCACCGCCACGCAGGACGGCTTTGATGTGTTGTTGGGTAACCCGCCGTGGGAAATCCAGAAGCCAAATTCCAAGGAGTTCTTCTCCAACCACGATCCGCTTTACCGAGCCTATGGGAAACAGGATGCCCTGGCCAAACAGCTGAACTATTTCCGTGTCCGCCCGCAACTGGAGCATGACTGGATATCCTACAACGCCAACCTGAAGGGTATGTCCAACTGGGCGAAGTACGTGGGTAAGCCCTTTGGTGATCGCGTCACCGAAGACAAAAACGGCAAGAAGAAGAAACATGACTTGAATCTGGGCAGTGGCCGTAACAGCTTCGAGTCCTCAGCCGCTGTACACAAAAAATGGCTGCAGCAACGTAAGAAGCACAAGGGCTTTGCCGATACTGCGCACCCCTTCCTGTATCAGGGCTCGGCCGACCTCAACACCTATAAGCTGTTCCTTGAGCAGAGCCATGCCTTGCTGCGAAGTCAGGGACGGCTGGGCATGATCGTGCCCAGTGGTATCTACACCGACAAGGGCACCACCGACCTGCGCGAGCTGTTCCTCGGCCAGTGCGACTGGCAGTGGCTGTTTGGTTTCGAGAATCGCGAGAAGGTGTTTGATATCGACTCGCGCTTCAAATTTTGCCCGCTGATTGTGCAGAAGGGCGGCGAGACGAAAGCTATCCGCGCCGCCTTTATGCACCGCAATGTGGACGACTGGGAGCAGGCTGAGCGCCATGTGCTGGCCTACCCGCGGGCGCGGGTTGAGGAGTTTTCGCCTTACTCCAAGGCCATCCTGGAGATCCGCAGCGAGCAGGATCTGTGCGTGCTGCAAAAGATCTACGCCAGTGGTGTGTTGCTGGGCGACCAGAGCGAAAGCGGTTGGGGCATCAAGTACGCCACCGAATTCCATATGACCAACGATTCCAAGCTCTTCCCACCAAGACCCAGGTGGGAGGAGAAGGGTTATCGACCTGACGAGTATGGTCATTGGCTGAAAGGTCACTGGCACGATTACAGCGGCCCGCAGCACATTCTGGATCGTGAGCCGGGGCTTGTGCTGTCGCGGGATGGGCAGCAAGCGCTGCGGGTCGAGGAGATTGAAGGTGTGGCGTTGCCGCTCTATGAAGGGCGGATGATTGGGCAGTTCGATTTCAGTGAAAAAGGCTGGGTGAGTGGTAAAGGCCGCTCGGCCCTATGGCGTGATATTCCGTTCGAAGAAAAGATCATTGATCCACAGTTCCTAATGAGCTATGCAGACTACGTCTGCGCTGCTGACAAGAACGGAAATCCGAAAACTGCTCGTGGCCTGAAGCCCTGCTATATGGACGTTGGTTCTGCCACTAACTCAAGAACCATGATTTCCTCTGCTGTGTGGGATTTCCCGTGTGGTAACAAGGTCCCGCTATTGATCCCAAATAAAGGGGAGGCAGCTGGACTCGCACTTGTTGCTTGTCTAGATTCTTTTGTGTTCGATTTTGCAATACGCAACAGGCTGGGCGGATTGACGATCAACTACTTTATTGCAGAAGAGTCACCACTACCTCCACTACAAAATGTACCAAAGCAGCTAGTAGAGGCAGCTCTCAGTCTGATTTCCGCAAGCAATCCAATTTATTCCCCAGTGCTGGATTCACTCGCACGCCCTTACGTTAGGGCTGCTATTACAGCGCATGAGCGCACAAGGCTGAGGGTTATTATTGACGCGGCACTATTCGCAATCGCTGGTCTGGACTGGGAGGGGGCTTGTCATATCCTCAAAGAATGTGATCTCCCAGTAGATGAGCTTTCTGGGGATGCAGCGAGAGCGCTGAATCCCAAAGGCTTTTGGCGTCTGGGCAAAGGGTTGCCCCCCGAGGTACGCCATACCGTCCTGTCGCTGATTGCTTTTCACGACCTACAGGATAAAGGTCTTCAGGCGTTCCTCGCTCAGAATGACGGCGAAGGCTGGATGCTCCCCGAGCAGCTGCGTCTGGCCGACTTCGGTCTAGGCCATGATGACCGTGCGCAGCACTATCAGCCTGTAGCCTCGTGCCTTGGTCCGCGTTTCTTCGATTGGCAGCTCAGCGAAGATGCCGAGCACTTCTGGCAGGAATGCGCAGCACATGCCGAGCTGATCCGTCGTATTGTGCCGCTGCCACAGCCAGAGCAAGCCGGCGACGTCGCCGAAGCTCAGGCGACTTTTAAAACAGAATCACCGCAGGGAGCACTGTTCTGATGCTGAACCCCATTACCTATACCGAAGACGTGGTCAGCGACTTTCTGCGCTACCAGCTCAGCACGTATGCCTTTGCTGACGAAAATCTCTACCAACAGATGCGCGAACTGCTCAATCTGGAGCACACCCGCAATACGCCCTTGTTGAAGGGGCCGTTTATTTCGTTGTCGCGCACCTTTATGAAAGGTGCCAGCCTGGAACAACTGGTTAAGGAAGGCGTGCTGCATTCGCATATTCGACAGTTGTCTCCTTACCCGGGTGCCTACCTGCATCAGGAAAAGGCCTTCCGTTCCATCAAAGCCGGTCGGACCACGTTGGTGGCGACCGGTACCGGCTCGGGCAAGACGGAATCCTTCCTGCTGCCAATTATCAGTCGTTGTCTACAATTGCGTGATGATGGCGCCGAGGCGGGGGTAACGGCGGTGATCGTTTACCCCATGAACGCCCTTGCCGAAGACCAGCTGCAGCGGATGCGCGAGCTGCTGGTCGGTACGGGGGTCACCTTCGGCATGTACGTTGGCAAAACACCACGCACGGAGGCGGATATCAATGGCGTGCGATTGGCACCGGGTAGTACGGTGACCGATTACCGCAGCAAGCTGCAGCAGATGCAGCAGCAGAAAGTAGACGTAGCCCTGCATCCGGCAGAGGAACGGGTGAGTCGCGAAGCCATGCGTACCCCTGGCCAGCAACCGCGCATTCTGCTTACCAACGTCAAACAGCTGGAGCTACTACTGACTCGCCAGCAGGATCTGGAGTTGTTTGACAACGCCCTTTTGGAGTTCATGGTCTTCGATGAGGCGCATACCTTTACTGGTGCCGGCGGTGCCGAAACCGCCTGCCTGATTCGCCGTTTGCGTGCCTATTGCGGCAAGGACGAAAATAGCACCACCTGTGTCGCCACCTCCGCCACCATTGCTGACCCGCGCCGCGGTATCGAAGCCGGCCGCGAGTTTGCTAGTCGCTTCTTTGGCGTTGATGGCCAAAATGTCGAGCTGATCGGCGAAGCCTACGAAGAGGATATCTGGGGCGAGCCGCGCACTGTCAGCGCGCCCTTCAATGGCGATCAGGCCATGCAGCTGAAAACCGTGCTGGAAATGCTCGGCACATTGGACCGAGCCGAGGTAGAACCCGCTGACCTGCAGGCATTCCGCATCTGGTTCCAGACCACCAGCGGCATTCGCATGGCCGGTGACAACTGGCGTGAGGCGCTGAACCAGTGGCTCAGCCATAACGAGGTGGTGTTTCAAATCGCCGATGTGCTGCGCCGTGCGCGAGCCGTGGCTACCTTGTTGGAAGAGTTGAACGACAAACTGGGACGCCCGATCACCGAAGAGGAAATCCTGATCTGGCTGGCCCTGGGGGCTGCGGCCCGTAATGGTGACCGGCCGTTGCTGCGCCCAGTGGTACACGGCTTTGTGCGCGGTGTCAGCGGCGCAGTGGTGACCTTTGAAGAAGGGCAAGGGCAGCTGGGGCGACTGTGGCTGTCGGCTGAGGATGCACTAGCTGCGACTGAAGGGCGTGATCCTGAACTGAAAACCTTCCCACTGTCGAGCTGCACGACCTGTGGCCAGCACTACTTCGAGCATGGGCTGGAGGATTTCGATTACACCGGTGATGCGCCTGGCGGTGGCTCCGCAGAGGGCAAGAGTCGTGTTTGGCGTGCCCAGGACATTCCGTTGGGGGGCGTACGTGCGGTTTCACTGGATCATCAGGTTGGCTCCGATGGTGAGGAGGAACCCTCGCGTACTGAGGTGCTCTTCGTCTGCCGTTATTGCGGCACCACACATGACCGGCAGGGTCCTGAATGTATTGGTTGTGGCCGCAACAAGACCTTTAAGGCATTGCACTTCGTACAGCAAAAGGAAGAACACATTGGCCGTTTGACCCGCTGTGTATCATGCGGCGCTCATGGCCGCCGGGTAAGCGGCAGCTACCGTGAGCCGGCCCGTCCAGTACGCGCGACGGGCGTGGCGGATGTGCATGTGCTGGCCCAGAGCATGATCCACCGTGCCGAGCGCAAGCGCCTGCTGGTGTTCGCAGACAACCGCCAGGATGCCGCTTTCCAGGCGGGCTGGATGCAGGATCGCTCCCGTCGTTATCGCCTCAGGGAATTGATCTACAAAAAGCTGCGCGAAGGCGCCGTCTCGGTCGGTGATCTGGTGTTGTGGCTGGACAAGTTTCTGGATGCAGATGATGAGTTGTCGCGGGCGTTGATCCCGGAGGTTTGGCGAGTCGAACCCAAATCGGAAACCAGCCTGGCGCATGCCGAGGAACGCAAGTGGTTTTTGCGCGCCCAGGTGCTGCGTGAGCTGACCTTGGGGGCGCGCCAAAGCACCGGTCTGGAGCCGTTGGGGCGTTTGAAGATCCAGTATCTGGGGCTGGATGAAGCACTTCCGGTTATTCAGAAGTGGGCAAGGGCGTTGGGCTGCTCACCGGCTGACTTGCGCGACGGCATTGCCTCGCTGTTGGATGCCGCCCGGTCCCGGCGCATGCTGTATGACCCTGTCACCCGCATGTTTTCCAAATTCTGGCTGGACGGTGAGAAGGAAGTGCTGCGCGGTTATCTGCCGATCATGCGTGGCGTACCTGAGGGCTTGGTGTTTGAGCGCGATGGTCAGCACGACAAAGGGCGTATTAAGCAGTGGTTCAGCACTTACGACAGTTCTGCCAAACAGGCTGCTGTGAGTTGGGGAGTGAATCCCGATCACGTTCAGTCTTTTCTGGATGATGTTTGGCGCCTCTGTACCGATGAACTGGAGTTGCTGACGCATGTGCAGTTCAAGGGCGCCCGCGGCAAGAACTTGCCAGGCTGTCACGCCGCCACCCAGGTGCATGTGGATCACATGATGCTGGTGCCTGCGTCAGGCATGTATCGCTGCCAGACCTGCCGACGCTTGCATGCCCGGGTCAACCCGGGTATGACCTGTATGGCCTGGCGTTGTAGTGGCAAGCTGGTATTCGAGGCCGAGAATCCAGACAACTACGACCTGCTGCTGCTGGATCAAGAGTTTTCTATGCTCCGTGCCCGCGAGCACTCTGCGCAGATTCCAGGGCCGGAGCGTGAACGCATCGAAAACGCCTTCAAGGGCGAGAGCGAGCGGATCAACACGCTAGTGTGTACGCCCACGCTTGAGATGGGCGTGAACATTGGTTCGCTGGATGCAGTTTTGATGCGCAACGTACCGCCCCTACCGGCCAATTACTGGCAGCGGGCTGGTCGTGCCGGGCGTCAGTTCCGCATGGCGCTGGATCTGACCTATGCACGCACAACCAGTCATGACCGAGCTTATTTCAATGAACCGCTGAAGATGCTCGAGGGGTTGGTGGAGCCTCCCAGCTTCAACCTGTGCAACCCCGTCATGGTGGCCAAGCATGTGAATGCCACGGTACTGACCACGCTGCTGCAGATGCTGCGTAGTAACTGTCTGCCAGGACAACAGGCTGCTGCGCTGCAGGAGGCCTTGTCTGCCTGCTTGCCACTTCAAATCAGACCCTATCTGTTTACCTCTGATGGCATGGTGAGGGTTGAGCCTCTACCGGTTGAAGCGCTGAGCCAGCAGATAGCGCAGCATAAAGCAGCACTCTTGAATGCGGTGATTAAAGCCTTCCACCAGGGGTGGCCGGCTAGTGACCGCGAGGTAGTAAGCCGTGGCCAGTTAGAGGTGCTCATTGGTAGTTTTGCTGAGCAGCTCCAGGGGGTAATCAATCGTCTATTCCAGCGCCTGCAGTGGGCTTTGGGGCAGTTGGAACGGTTGCGTAAGGTGGCCGCTGGCAAGGGCGCACTGGACGCCGATGAAGAGGCCTTGCGCGCCCGCTGCGAAAGGTTGGTAAAAAAACTAAAAGGCGAGGCCAAGCGCAATCGTAGCCAGGCAGAGGGTTTTGATGACACCAATACCTATGGCGTATTAGCGGCTGAAGGCTTTTTGCCGGGTTATGGACTGGATACCGGTGCGGTTACCCTGACCCATGTAGCGCCTCGTCACAGCAGTGACATTAGTGATTGGGAGTTACGCCGTAACACTGCGCTGGCTGTTCGCGAATATGTGCCTGGAAACCTGATTTATGCCAATGCTCACAAATTTGTGCCACGTCACTTCCATCTAATCCCGGAAGAGCCTCTGGTATTTGCTGTGGATGTGGCAAGTGAGTCAGTCCAGGAAACTGGCCCGAACACTAAGGCTGGCAGTGAAGCCAGCTCCATGTCGGTCACGCAAATTCCGGGTGTAGCGATATGCGATGTGGATGCCCCCCATCATTCCTATATTTCGGACGATGAAGACTATCGCTTCCAGATGGCGGTGGCAGTCTTTGCTCAAGACCAGGGGCGGCACTCCGGCGGTAAAGTCTATGAGTGGGGCAAAGCGCAGTTGCAACTGAAGCATGGCCTGCACATGCGTTTGGTGAATGTTGGCGCGGCTTCGCAAGTGCGATCCGGGGCGTTGCTGGGTTATCCGCTTTGTCTGGTGTGTGGTGCTAGCCGCTCGGCCATGAGCAGCCAGCAGGAGCTGGATAAGTTCAATGAGCACCATATCGAGCGCTGCGGCCGCCCCGTTCAGACCATCGCTTTCTACGCAGAGGTGGTAGCCGACGCACTAGTACTGCAGGACTGCGCCTCCCAGGAAACGGCCTACAGCGTCATGGAGTCTCTGCGTCAAGGAGCAGCCGACGTTCTGGATATGGAGATATCCGATCTCCAGGTACAGGTGATAGGCAAACCGGGGAGTGAGTCGGTAGATGCGTTGCTGTATGACCCCATGCCGGGTGGCTCGGGCCTGCTGGAGCAGTTGCTTGAGCACTGGCCGGATGTGGTGAGTGCGGCAAGGCGCTTGGCCGAGGAGTGTCCGTCTGCCTGTGAGTCGTCCTGTGTGGACTGTCTCCAGCATTTCCGCAACACTTTCTATCATGACAAACTGAATCGCCATACCGCGCTTGAAGTGTTCAACGACTGGGGGAGCACCCTGAACTTTGCCCATGAATTGGCGCCTGTTTTGCCGGATGAAACACTGACTCAGCAACCGGGTAATCCCCCTGAGCAACAGCTAGTGGCAATGCTGAAGGCGGCAGGCATGGCTGCGTTTGAGACTGAGCGACCGATTCAGCTATCCGGTGGCATCACGACCCGTCCGGACGTGTATTTTCACGAGCCCAACGATCAGTACGAGGGCGTTTGCATCTATTTAGATGGCATGAGCGAGCACCTGCACGGCAATGCCCTAACAGCCACCAAGGATCGTCAGATCCGTCAGGAGTTGCTGAACAAAGATTACGAGGTGATCGAAATCCAGTTCCAGGAGCTGTATGACAAGACTGTGATGCGTGAGCACATGCGCCGCATTGCGCGAGCAGTGATCGGCAAGGCGAAGGCCAAGGAGTTGGCTGCTAGTGATGACTGGTTTAATTCTGCAAGCAGCTCAGTGGTTGGTGTGGCTGTATCCAGTGCCAAAGTATTGCCATTCAAGACCGTAACCTCGAATGAGGCAGGCTTTGTACCCTATCAGGGCTGCGTACCATTGGTTGGCCTGCAGGTCGCTGCTGGAGCCTGGAGTAAGGAGCAGGACGGATTACTTGAGTTGGCCGAATATGCTGAAAACTGGGTCGTGCTGGATAACGGCAAGTCGGAGCCTGGCATGTTTGTGGCCCAGGTGCTCGGTCGATCCATGGAGCCCCTGGTGCCTGATGGTAGTTACTGCCTGTTCCGACCGCTGCCGGCTGGTACTCGGCAGGGCCGGAAGTTGCTCATCTGGCATGCAGGCGTGGCAGATACTGAGACCGGTGGGGAGTACACCTTGAAAGTCTACTCCAGCGGAAAAACTACGTCTGATAACGGCGAATGGCAGCACGAGCGGATAACGCTCAAGCCGCTAAATCCTGAGTATGAGCCCTTGGTTCTTGAGCCTGAGGAAGAGGGTATGGTTATTGCCGTCGCCGAGTTTTTAAGGGTGCTGTAAAGCAGTGGTTTGAAAAGCTGCAGAAAAAATTAACGTCTCGATAAAGCGGGACGACAAAAGAAAATCACCTGACGGTCGCATGGGTAGCCTTGCTGCTACCCATGCGTTCCAAGGTTCCTATTGATGTGCTGACTTTGAATCTCTAGCCAGTCG
This sequence comes from Pseudomonas sp. RIT-To-2, assembly GCF_029623465.1. Classification (NCBI taxonomy): domain Bacteria; kingdom Pseudomonadati; phylum Pseudomonadota; class Gammaproteobacteria; order Pseudomonadales; family Pseudomonadaceae; genus Pseudomonas; species Pseudomonas sp. RIT-To-2. The sequence goes on from NZ_JAPYKM010000018.1 coordinate 31,225, forward strand.
GTTGAAAATCCAGCAGGCCAGCAGCACCACGATCAGCAGCGGTGGAAAGCGCACCATCAGAACCACCAGCAGTAATATTGCCAGGTAGCCAGCAAAAATGCCGGCAAACACGAATACTGCGGTGAGTGTGCGTAGCAGCAGCTTCATATTGTCTCCTTACAGGTAGCCTTGATCAGCCAGCGACACACAGCCGTCACTTCCACGAACTGCCCGAGCACGAACTGACCTGCGCCTGCGGTTGCCGTAAACACAGCATTGGTGAGGAAATCAGCGAGCAGCTTGAGATCGTGCCAATGCAAATCCGAGTGATCAAGCATGTGCGCAAGATCTACGGTTGCCGCGACTGCGAAGCCGCCCCGGTCACCGCGGACAAGCCCGCTTAATTGATTGAAAAGAGCATGGCCAGCCCCAGCGTTCTGGCGATGCTGCTGACCACAAAATATGTAGACGGTTTGCCGCTTCACCGCTTTGAAAAAGTACTGGGCCGCCACGGCATCGATATCCCTCGCCAGACCTTGGCTCGCTGGGTTATCCAGTGCGGCGAGCACATGCAACCGCTGCTGAATCTGATGCGCGACAGCCTGCTGGCCAGTCGCGTCATCCACTGCGATGAAACGCGGGTGCAGGTGCTGAATGAACCTGACCGCGAGCCAGAGAGCCAGTCGTGGATGTGGGTGCAAACTGGCGGTCCACCGGATAAGCCGGTCATCCTTTTTGATTACTCCACCAGCCGAGCGCAGGAAGTGCCTACACGCCTGCTCGATGGCTATCGTGGCTACGTCATGACCGATGATTATGCCGGTTACAACGCACTGGGCGCCCAAGCAGGAGTTGAGCGTTTGGGATGCTGGGCCCATGCTCGTCGCAAGTTCGTTGAAGCACAGAAAGTGCAACCCAAAGGTAAAACGGGGCGCGCGGACATCGCGCTGAATCTGATCAACAAGCTCTACGGGATCGAACGCGATCTCAAAGACTGCGCTGACGCTGAACGCAAGATCGGTCGTCGCGAACGAAGCCTGCCAGTACTGGCTCAGTTGAAAAGCTGGATCGACAAGACGCAGCCACAGGTCACTGCTCAGAATGCCCTGGGCAAAGCCATTCGTTACCTCGCAAGTAACTGGAGCAAGCTGGAGCCATACGTCGAGGAAGGCTACCTGCCACTCGACAACAACGCCGCGGAACGCGCGATTCGCCCGTTCGTGATCGGAAGAAAGAACTGGTTGTTCAGCGATACGCCCAAGGGCGCGAAGGCCAGTGCTCAACTTTACAGCCTGGTTGAGACTGCCAAAGCCAACGGGCAAGAGCCCTATGCGTGGCTGCGCCACGCACTGGAGCGCTTGCCAACGGCAATATCGGTTGAAGATTACGAAGCCTTGCTGCCGTGGAACTGCTCGCCCGCATCGGGTAGCTGAGCGCACCACTCACCTTGAGTTCGGTGGGGTTTATGGAGCGCTTACCGTCATCCCGCCAAGAATGCTGAGTGTTATCAGGGATCAAGGCCCCTGCGACCTGTGAGGGTGTCCACTGACGCGGGACTGGCGGTTCCTTACGACCAGGAGCAAGGGCATCTTATGATCTGGCCTCCTGAGCACCGATAGCGGTGGGCGGGAGGAGGCTGCACTGGGTGACGAGACCAGCGCCGCGAGATCTTGAGCCGGGTGCAAGCAACACTGCGATGACCGGGGCATGCTTGACTGTCAGTCAAGTGCAGCCTGATAAGGGCTGCGGCACCATCATCTCTATCGCTGTTGCAGGTGACGCGGCACCAGGAGTCAAAAGGCACTTTAAAGTGTTGCGTTTAAAGGATTTAATATTTTATATTGTCTCGCTTTATTCCTAAGTCTACCTTTAATTTTTATACTTTATTCAATGGCATCGTTTACGGCTATGCTGAACCTCTTAGTTGCGCTACTCGTCTTCAGGTACTCCTCCGTCCTGTAGTTTGTATTGCTCGCTGTTCAATTTTCAGAGTCAATATGGTTGGAGGCTATAAAAATGGAAAGTCTAATAGGTGGCTTGTTCTCGGTTACCATTAGGGTAAATCTATATTTAAGTGCTACAGGTGGGTGTGAGCAAGTCAGAGATTAAAAAATCTATAGGCTTGTGCCTGAAGGTGCGTGAGAATTCTTCTGTTTTGTGATAGGATATCTTCGCCACCACTAAAAATTCAAAGAAGAGATTGGTTAGTAATGGATTACGTAATTTTAAAAGAGTTTGATGAAGTATTTCCCTATCTTAGCCAGATTTCAAAAATTGCCGACAATAATAAGTCTTCTTTTGGGTTCTTGGCTAATTCTGTATATGAGCAGATGGCATCTAAAGGTCAGCTATGGATATTGGTTGATGCGCAGTTGGATTTGAAAGGCTACCTAATGTTTGGTGGTACTATGCCAAGCGTGAAGGTATTTCAAATCTATTCTTGTCATACCGTTCGTGGCCTTAGGCTAGGGTCGCGATTGATTGATGAACTGAAAAAATTCGCTAGAGATAATGGATATCATTCGATAGTTGCGAGAGTTGCTTCAGATTTGCCGGCCAACGAGTTTTGGAAAAAGCTTGGGTTTCAGGTTCATAAACAAATCAGAGGCGGTGAAACTACAAAGCGGATAATAAATGTACGCGGTTTCTCAGTCCGAGATAATGATCTATTTGGTGGGTTGGCCTTGGAGTCAAAGGGTGTGAAACCGATAGGTCCTGTCCTTAGAAAGCAAACATTCGCATTGGATCTGAACCTCTTGCTAGACGTATCCAAAGGAAGGTCTGGTTATGAGAAGATAGTTAAAATAATGCAGGTTGGATTTCAAGGCGGTTTCTCCATCTGTATAACTCCAGAGTTTAAGGCTGAGCTGGAAAGGCAAGCTAGTAAGTTCTCAGACGATCCAGTTTTACGGCTGGCAGGAGCATTCCCGGAGTTAAAGGCCAATGCTGATTTGCAGGAAATATCAGATGCTTTAAGGCAGGAAATCTTTCCAGCACGAGCTGTTCATGGAAAATTTGCTTCAAATGACGAGTCTGATCTTAGGCACTTGGCTTATTGTATATCTGCGAAGATAGATGGATTTATCACGCGTGAGAAAGCATTATTGCGAGCTTGTAATAATATAAAATATAAATATGGATGTGCGATACTGTCGCCAGATGAGCTGATTACCGACGGTGGCACATTAGACACTAATAAGCCCTTAAACTCAGACTTTTCATTTTCAAGCTCTAATTTGACAGAAGAACTGAAAGATTTTTTAAGAAGCTTCATCATACCTGAACCTGTACGTTTGGCACTGGACACGATATCACCGACCACTAACGGACCAGTTTTATATGAGGCTAGGTTGGATGATGAGCTGTTTGGAGTATATTTTTTCCAAAATCCGGTTAAGTCAACTTCGCATGCTTTAGCTGCTTTGTTTTTGGATGAAAGTCTTCCTCAGTCAATTGCGGCAATTGACCATTTCGTTGAAATGGCGTTGAGATATAAATGCGCATTTCCATATCGCATAGATTTTTACATGGGAAATGACCAGGTTTTAACGTCAGATACGCTGGCCAAGAAAGGCTTTTTCAAGTCTACTGATCACTTCGTTAAAATAGTTAGTGACAGCTTTTTGGATCGTAAAAAATGGCCGGATTTCGCTAAAGCCATAAAAAAGCTGTGTGAGTTTAGCATTCCGGAAAATCTTCCGGTTAAGAAAGAGCTTCAGAATACTGGTGTGTTTGTCACTGATTCAAATAACGAGTCTCAAGTTTTTTCATGGTTTGATTTTGAAACTATTATTGGTCCAAGGTTTATTATTAGTGCTGACAGGGATTGCGTGATAGTCCCTATACGCGAAAATTTTGCGAACGGTTTAATTGGTAATGTAAAAAATCAGTTGTCGCTGCTTTCAAGTAATCAGCAAATATTTCTCCTTGAGAAGGCTTATTTTAGATCAACTGTCAAAGAGTCTTTTTTCTTGCGGGGTGGAATCATCGCTTTCTATGTCTCGGGAATGAAGAGCATTCAGGAGATTATAGGATTTGCTAGAATTACATTTTCAGGTGTCGTAAAGCTTGAAGATGCGGCGGTTAAGTTTGATCGGCAAGGTGTGCTTTCGAAGCAAGAATTATTCGAGATTAGTGATGGCGCTGGCAACATTCATGTGTTCACGTTTGACAATTTTATTGAGTTTGATCGACGAATTTCATTTTCAAGGGCAAAAGAGCTAGGCCTTATTAGTAATGCCAATCTGGTCTCGCCCGAGCGGATTGGCGTTGAAAAGCTCAAAGTTCTGATTAAAGAGGCCTATAATGATTGATGCTTTGCTATCTATTAAGCCTCAGCATGTGAGAAACATAAAGTCTGGCGCGAAGACTGTGGAGCTGCGGGTTAAGCCGATTAATCTACCAGTTGACTCTCGGCTTTGGATCTATACGACGCTTCCCGTAGGGGAAATTGGTCTACATGCGCAAATAGATTTTATAGAAAGCTCGACTCCAGAGGAGATCTGGAGTATTCATGGCAAAAGCATTTGCATTTCAAGAGAGGATTTTGATCGATATACTGATGGCAGAGAGCAGGTGACCGCTATAGGCTTGAAAAATGTGAATGTATTGGAGAGAGGAGTTTCTTTAGACTCTATTCGTAAGCAAGTTGGCCGCTTCAATCCGCCGCAGTTTTTTTTGAAGATTGCTCCAGGCAGCGCATTGCGGAAAATGTTGTTCAGCTTCATTTGAGTATTTGTCGCTGTGCGTACAAGCCACGCCCATCCTGGGGGTTATACATAAGTTGGTATCTATTTACAGTTAGCGGATTATCTATGGATCACTTAGAAATTCCAAGGCCCGAAGTATGGGAAGCGCGGCGCGAATGGTATGAAAGTCATATCTTTCACTATGAGGAACTTGGCAGCTATCTTGTCGGAGAACAAGCGTGCGCACTAATAAGTGACACTCAAGCCTGTTTCTGCACTGGCGCATGGGCTAGCGTAATCGTCATTTCTTTTGCCGTAATCGAAGCGCACATAAGAGAAACAAACCCAGGCTCTTCAAAAAAGCAATCGCACGTTCTTCTTGAGGAAAGAGGGTTCGGCGAACGAGTGCAAAGCGTACGAAAACTAAGAAACAGCTTGGTACACGCCAAGCGCGATGCGCCAGCACTAAGAGTGGATCAGCAATGGGATGAAAGAGAAAAATTGGAAGTCATTGCAAAGGAGGCAGTATCCATTATGTTTGAAATTTTTTACTCAAATCCTGGCACATAAGCCGCTAATAATACGCTCAACTACCACTAACCTCGTTCGCTGGAGCTTCCAAAGCTGTGCTTTTGGCCATCCGCTTTTCTTAATGGTTATGCATATTTAAAATGGAAAAATATAGCTATCCCAAAATACGCAGCAGTATTTGCTCTTGGGTTTATTGCAAACTCCAGCGGAGCGCTAAAAAGCATAGTGAGTATTCCGAACCTTCATAAGGAACTGAAAAGGTTTATTTTTAAGCGAAAATTCAATATCGAGAAAATTGTCAAACAATACCGAGTATCTTTTAGAGGCTGGGGAGCTAGGGCTCGCACATGACCAACCAAAAATAATAGTGTGCGGAAAAGGGGGCGGATTTATTTATTGGGCTGACAGTCTGCTTTGGGCTGCAATAGCTGTATGTCTTGAACATTAGGATCAGATTCCCTTCAGCTTGAAAACCCATGACGTTTGCAGACTTTGAGCGAGAAGCCGGATTGTCAGGAGGTAGTAATACCGTGTGGCCTCACTCCGTTGGCTTAGGTGATGTTCTAGAAACCAAGCCAGATGCTTTCTCTGCCAAGTCCAAGGTGTTACTCGCTGCCAGCGAGCTACGATTTCAGCCTGGATGATTTTTGCTTGGCGCAAATGGCGTTTCCGGGTCGCATGCGACCCTGTCAGCACGCCGGCCAAGAACACCTCCATATCGAATGTCCTACTCATGACTGACCTCCAATGTACGCGGCAACTACGTCAATCCGACCGTGTCCCAGCTCAGAGCTGATTTGCCTCCGAGCCACAAGATCAAGGTGCCTATTTACCTGGCAGCATTGGCCGCCGTTGATAGGCGCTCGGTGTTGGGTGATTTGCTCATAGCGCTCACATGCGTATGCTGCTCGTAGCTCATGGAGGCCTTTGAGGTTGTGTGCATGCAGGATGCCCCGCGCAGGGCGGATGATTTCTTGCAGAAGATTTAGGTAGCTTTCGTGTGGCGCAATGAGGTTGCGGCTACCTGCAGGCGACACCTGCCGTGCAAACCCAAGCGCGGTTTGAACATGTTCTTCCACCGCAATCCAGCGAGGTGCCTTGGCGCCGGCGCGGCCGCCTTTGGTGCCATCCTGAATGTTAATCCTGCCTAACTCTTTAGCCTCACGGCTCAGCCGTGGCAGGTCAGCTAGGATGGCCTCACGCAAACGCATGCCTGTGGCTCGCGCTAGCAGAACGATCGCGGCGGCGCGTTGCTGATGTTGGCGGCAAAGTGCATCGACGATCCGCGTAACCTGCTTGCGGTCCTGGCCCTGTGGCACAGACTGTCGGACCCCGGTGCGCTGCATACCCAACGCCTTGCTCGGACTTGGCACCTTCATGCACTGATCACCGCGAAGCGCCGTCATGGTCCTGTTAACGCTGGATAGCCGGTTTTGCGCGGTGTAGACGGCGAGGTCACCGCGCCTAACCACGTCACGCAGATACGCCGCATAGTCGGCCAACACCTTGCGATCAATCTGCCGCGCATCATTGATGCCGGGCCGCTGTTCGGAACGGCACCACCTTACGAATGCCAACCATCGATCACTGTGCGCCTTGACCGTGCCGTAATGGCCACCGCCAAACATGTCTTTCAGCGCCTGCGGTCCTGCGTAGCTCAATTGCCTGCCATAGCCGAAATTACGACCATTGCGTCTACCTACCAATGCCATGTCGGTCACCTCATCTGCCGTTTTCCGATCCTCGCCCCACGTCATCCCGCCAAGAATGTTGAGTGTTATCAGGGATCAAGGCCCCTGCGACCTGTGGGGATGTCCTCTAACGCGGGACTGGCGGCTCCTTACGTCCGGGAGCAAGGGCATCTCATGATCTGGCCTCCTGAGCACCGTTACCGATGGGCGGGTGGAGGCAGCACTCGCTGACGAGACCAGCGCCTGAAGATCCTGAGCCGGATGAACGCAGCAATGCGATGACCGGGGCATGCCTGACTGTCAGTCAGGTGCAGTCCATTCCTTGGTCTGCGGCACCATCATCTACATCGCTGTAGCTAGTGACATGGCGTTTGTCACGCCGATTGTCACGAGGGGAGTTGCCGCAAAGCCGTATGCGATCTGGGCTGCAGCAGTGTTAGAAGCGCCCGTCTCTTTCCAGAAGATAGAGACGGGCACAGGTTGGCGCAAGATTCGGCCAAGCGGATAGGTTGCTGCAGGGCGGCGAGGTACGGTGTAGCTGGCGCTCGAGGGCCAAGAGATTAGAGGGCATCCATCACCGGGGAGGTGACCGGGCGAGCTGCCGGGTACGAATCGCCCTTGGGGAGAACCACTGCGGAGCGGCGTGACCTTTAAGGTTCGGCTCTGACGAGCCCGAAGAGCACCTATCAAAGTCTCTCCCATCCATGCTTCACTACCGCCCACCATAGCGCTCAAGGAATGCTCCGTGCCCATCAAAACCGACGTTTGGACCGTTGGCTCTGCACCAAAAAAGCTGTACCAAAGCAAATTGCCAAGTGAGCAGCTTTTAGAGGAAATGATCGTCAACTCGCCAAGCATTCTGTCCGAAGAATGGATGCTCATAGGCCGGCAAGAACTTACAGATGCGGGTGGGCGCATCGACCTGCTAGCTGTCGCCCCTGACGGCAGCCTTGTGCTGATAGAGCTCAAACGAGACCGTACGCCTCGCGAGGTGGTTGCTCAAACACTCGATTACGCTGCCTGGGTCGATGGTCTAACGGAAAGCGATATCGCTGCGATTTATCAACGTTTCCGTCCAGGGCAAAGCCTCTCGGTCGACTTCCAAACACGTTTTGGCCGTGTGCTGGATGACGATGAGCTGAATGCCAGCCATCAGTTGATAATCGTCGCTACAGAGTTGGATGCGAGTAGCGAGCGGATCGTGCAATACCTCAGCAAGCGCGACATTCCGATCAATGTGCTCTGCTTCCAGGTCTTTCAGGCAGGCGAGCAGCAATTGCTGAGTAGGTCTTGGTTGCTCGATCCGGTGCAGACCCAGGTGAATGCCGCGTCTGCCAGCCAAGGTCTGAGTGAGCCTTGGAATGGCGAGTTTTACTGCTCATTTGGAGACTCGGTTTCACGCTCATGGGCCGATGCCGTGGAGTTCGGGTTCATATCCGGCGGTGGAGGTTCCTGGTACAGCAAGACGCTCCAGCTGTTGTCTGCGGAGGATCGTGTGTGGATCAATATTCCCCAGCAAGGTTATGTGGGGGTCGGTCGCGTGCTCGGCCCTGCGGTCGCAGCAAACGAATTCAGGGTGATGAAGGATGGCGAGGAGCGGCCGGTAATGGAAGTCGCAGTCCGCGCGGACTATCACGCTGAATTCATTGATGACCCTGAGCACTGCGAATATTTCGTCCCAGTCCAGTGGCTACAAACCGTACCGGTTAGCCAGGCGGTTCGTGAGATTGGGATGTTCGGGAATCAGAATACGGTTTGCCGGCCCAAGACGCCGAAATGGAGAGCAACCATCGAGCGATTGAAGGAGCGCTTCCCTCATTTCGATGATATCGCCGCTAGTCAGGTTGTGTAGTGGCGGCCAGGCTTTGGGGTCGATTCAAGGTCGCGTATCATCCAGCGGCGCTTTAACCAGCTCACGCTCGGGAAAATTCCTAGGACGTTTCCCACAACCTCTGCGATAATCGCCTTACAGCTTCAAAAGAATTCCGAAATGTTTCGATAATTTGCGTTTTTTGTTCCCGCTTGCACTGGCTTTTCTGTACGGCTACTCTCAGTCCGCCGCTGCTCATCAGCGGCCGGGTTTAGTCGCTCGAGTCTTCCAGGTAAGCCAATGCTGTCTGTTGATGCCCAGCATCAGCAGCGCTGCTTTATGGCAGCCGTCACAGGGCACTTCGGTGCGCTGGGTTTCCTGGATCCCGGTCGACTAACCTGTGAACGGCTGCCACCTATTCGTTTAGTCGCGAACGGTGGTGGTCCTGATTTTTCCAGGAGATACGCCATGTTCAAACCGGTCCCCGATCCCCCCGATTCAACTTCACCACCGTTACCACCCGAAGCCTTCGCCGCTGAAGGTAAATCCCCATACCCCGATCCCATCCTGTTAAGCCACCACTTCACCGCCCACCACGCCTTCGGCCCGTGCGTCGGCGACATGCCCATCTTCGCCGTGCGCGAGGGCATGCCGTTGGAGGAGGTGTTGGTTCAGGCCAGTTCATATCTGCGTAGCGCCAGTGCGGGTGCTGCCGAGCTGGTGGAGAACTGCCCGGAGGAGTGGCGGGCGTTGGCTCGCAATGTTGAGCATGTGAGTGAGATTGCTCGGGCGTTGGTAGAGGCGGCGGTGGCGGGCTTGCCTCGGGCGGGGTAGGTCGGTTCTTGCGCTGTGGCTGTAGAGGTTTTCTGTTGTGAGGTTGGGGGGAGTTCGGGAGGTGATCGTCGCGTTTGGCTGAAATGCGCGGTGGTCTTTTCTCGAGCTTCGCCCGGTCCCACAAGGGGGGATGCTCGCTGGGGTGGTGCTGGCTGTGTTCGCGCTATGAGCAGGGGCGGCTGGATGTGGCGTTGACGGTGAGCGGGCCGCGGTTGGCTTTGACGCGGCCAGGTCCGCTGCTACGGGCGTGGGGCGGTGGGGAGTTCTTGTAGTCGGGCTTGTACGGCATCATCGAAGATGATGTACAGGGTTTCCACGTCGGCGGGCTTTACCTTTCGCCCGCTTTCGAGCTCGCCGATCAGGGCGATCTGCATTTCCGCTTCGCGCTCCAGATCCGCCCGCGTACTCGCCGCATTCAACGCGCGAACCAGGTCATCGATCTGGTTGCGTACAGGCTTGGCAAGCTTCAACAGGTCCAGTCGTTCTTGGAGCATGGGTGCGATCTCTGGCGGGAATGAAGGGGCAGTAAAACCCCGGAAACAAAAAAAGGCACCCGCTAGAGGTGCCTTTTTCGTGACGCTTTGTTTGGTGGAGCCGGGGGGATTTGAACCCCCGTCCGCCAGTACTCCGCTGTCGGTTCTACATGCTTAGCCGTGTCTACTAGGTTAACCCTCGGCCGCCCGACGGGCAGGGTGCTTCAGGCGAGTTGTGTAAGTTTTAGGCGCTTCGTCCACAACGTACTAGGCGACGATTCTGTTCTATATGACAATCGCTTCGAGTTTACAGACATCCTCTAACGATTGCTGGAGCCGAAGCTACCAGAAGGGAAGGCTAGCGCCGCTTACGCAGCGAGAGCGAATTCCCCGTAATTGTCATCATTGGCAATTATAAAGTTTGCAACAGTGGATTTACGAGTTCTGTTACCCACTCGGCATGCACCTAAAGTTTCGTTACCGGCGTCGAATCCTAATCGGCCCCGCTTTCTGCTCTAGCCTGCCCGCGTGAACGGGCAAGGCGTTCAGTTTACGACAAAACGTGGCAAGAGTCGACCGCTTGTCGTTGACGGCGTGTTACTGGGTCTTGCCGTCGGTGTTGGTGGCCTTTTCGTATTCCTGCAGCACGCGGGTGGACAGGGCGATGCAGGTCTTTTTGTCGCCGCTGGCCTGGGCGGCTTGGGCTTTCTGGATGTCTTCCTTGTTGCTTTCCATGATCTGCGCCGAGGCGCTGCCAGCGGTTTTGTCCTGGTCGTCGATTTTCTGCAGGTTCGCGGCGCACAGGTCGTCGGCGGCGAAGGCGTGGGACGTCAGCAGGGCGGTGGCGATGCACAGGCCGGAGAGGGTAAGACGTTTCATGGGAAAACCTCCTGAACAGGGGGAAGACTCGGCTGCGCAGGGGCTCGGTGCCGAGTGGACGGTGAGCCTTTTCACAGGCCATGAAAGATGGACTTTGGGGCTGTGAAGGGGTTCGAAATATTTGCGCGCGGATAGTCTGAAAAACCTATTTCAATTGCAACTGAATACTTCGGAGTGAGAGGTGGCTGGTTCCCGAGCTTCGCCCGGTCCTACCAGGGCTGCGGTGGCTGGTTCCCGAGCTTCGCCCGGCCCTACAGGCCGGGCCGGGGATTGGGGCCAACCCTGTGGGACCGGGCGAAGCTCGGGAAAAGCACACCGCGGTCTCAGAGCGCACGCGGCCGGGTAACGCGGTCCACCAGGTAGACAAGGCTGTGGTAGTCGATGCCGCTGTGGCTGCTCAGGCCTATTTCGCAGGTGCGGCTGGTGGAGATGCCTTCTTCGCAGTACTGCACGGCGTTTTTGAGGGTGCGCAGGGCGTGGTCGTTGAGCTCGGGGGTGGTGAAGCCTTTGTCGCCGGCGAAGCCGCAGCAGTGGATGCCTTCGGGAATGACTACCTGGGTGCTGCAGCGCCGCGCCAGGTCGATGAGGGCCTGGCTTTCGCCCAGGTGCTGGGTGCTGCAGGTGACGTGCACGGCGATCGGCGTGGCCTGGGGGGTGAAGACCAGTTTGTCCATGAGGTGGGTGCGAATGAAGCGCACCGGGTCGTAGAGGTCCAGGCGGGTGTCGGCCAGGTCTTGCACCAGGCGCAGGGTGCAGGGGCTGGTGTCGCAGTAGATGGGGTCCAGGCCGCCGCGGCTGGCGGTGAGAAGCGCGGCGATCAGTTCCTGGCGTTTGTGTTCGGCCTGCTCGGCGTAGCCTTTGGAGGCGAAGGGTTGGCCGCAGCAAAGGCTGTCCTGGTTTTCCGGGAACACCACCTGGTAGCCGGCTTTTTCCAGCAGGCCGCGGGTTTTGTCCAGCAGGGACATTTGTTCCCGGTCGCTGGCGGCGGGGCCCATGACGCGGGACACGCAGGCGGCCAGGTACACCACGCGCGGGCGGGCGTCGGTGACCGCTGGGGTGAAGCGGATGGAGTTTTCCGGTTGCGGCATGGCCGGGGTCCATTGTGGCACGCGACCTTTGCTGGCGCGGGTGAGGCGGGCGGACAGGCTGGCCAGGCGCGGGGCGCCCAACAGCATGCGGGCGCCGTTGGCGGCGTGCAGGGTGAAGCGCGCGCCGTTGAGGGCGGTAGCGAAGTGCTCGCCCAGCCAGGTGGCGGTTTTCTGGTGGTGGGCGGCCTGGGCGCGCAGTTTTTTCACCAGTTCGCCGGTGTTGATGCCCACCGGGCAGCGTTGGGCGCACAGGCCGGTGGCGGCGCAGGTGTCGATGCCCTGGTATTGGTAGTCGTGTTCGAGTGCCGTGGTGTCGATGCCGGCGCGTTTTTTTGCCTGGATGTCGCGCCACATCACGATGCGCTGGCGCGGGCTGAGGGTCAGGCCTTTTGAGGGGCACACCGGTTCGCAGAAGCCGCACTCGATGCATTTGTCGACGATGTCGTCGGCCGCGGGCATGGGCTTCAGATTTTTCAGGTGAATGTGTGGGTCTTCGCTGAGGACCACGTCGGGGTTGAGGATGCCGGTGGGGTCCAGCAGGCGCTTGAGTTGCCACATCAGCTGGTAGGCGTCGTGGCCCCATTCCAGTTCCACGAAGGGCGCCATGTTGCGGCCGGTGCCGTGTTCGGCTTTCAGCGAGCCGCCGAATTCCACGGCCACCAACTGCGCCACGTCGTCCATGAAGGCTTGGTAGCGCGCCACTTCTTCGGGGTTGTTGAAGCCCTGGGTGAAGACGAAGTGCAGGTTGCCCTCCAGGGCGTGGCCGAAGAGGATGGCTTCGTCGTAGCGGTGTTTTTCGAACAGGGCGATCAGGCGGTTGACGCCGATGGCCAGTTGTTCGACGGGGAAGGTGACGTCTTCGATGATGACCGTGGTGCCGGTCTGGCGCACGGCGCCGACGGCGGGGAAGGTGTCTTTGCGGATGGCCCACAGGCGGGCGTTTTCCACCGGGTCTTCGCTGAAGTCGACTTGGCGTTCCACTGGGAACGGCGCCAGGCTGGCCATGATCTGCGCCAGTTGTTCGTGCAGCAGCACTTGGCTGGCGGCGCGGGATTCGATCAGCAGGGCGCAGGCGCCGTCGGACAATTCCCGCACGAAGGCGGGCATGCCTTTCATGCCTTGTACCGAGCGCAGGCTGCGGCGGTCCAGCAGTTCAACGGCGGCGACCGGTTGGGTCTTGAGCACGGTGACGGCGTTGCAGCAGGTTTCCACGTCGGGGAAGACGATCAGTGCCGAGGCCTTGAAGGGGTGATCGATGACGGTGTCATAGGTGACCGCGCTGATGAAGCCCAGGGTGCCTTCGCTGCCCACCAGCAGGTGGCTGAGGATATCCAGGGGGTCGTCGTAGTCCACCAGAGCGTTGAGGGACAGGCCAGTGGTATTTTTCAGGCGGTATTTGTGGCGGATGCGCACGGCCAGTTCGCTGTTGGCGCGGGTCTCGCGGCCCAGCTCGGCCAGCCTGTCCAGCAGTGCGCCGTGGCTGGCGCGGAAGGCGGCGACGCTGGCCGAGTCTTCGCTGTCCAGGCGGGTGCCGTCGGCCAGTACCAGGCGGATGCCCGCCAGGGTGTGGTAGGTGTTTTGCGCGGTGCCGCAGCACATGCCGCTGGCGTTGTTGGCGACGATGCCGCCGATCTTGCAGGCGTTGATGGAGGCCGGGTCGGGGCCTATCTTGCGCCCGAACGGCGCGAGCCAGGCGTTGGCCTGGGCGCCGATGACGCCGGGCTGCAGGCGGATCTGCGTGCCCTGGCCGCGAATTTCGCGGCCGTTCCAGTTGTCGCCCAGCACGATCAATACCGAGTCGCTGATGGCTTGGCCGGACAGGCTGGTGCCGGCGGCGCGAAAGGTGACGGGCACCTGTTCGCGATGGGCGAGGGTGAGCAGGGCGACCACTTCGTCTTCGGACTCCACCCGCACCACCAGCTTGGGGATCAGCCGGTAGAAGCTGGCGTCGGTGCCAAAGGCCAGGGTGGACGTGGGGTCGTCGAAGCGGCGCGCCGCCGGGATCAGTTGGCAGGCTTCACGCAGGAACGCAGCAGGCAGGCTCATTGGTCCTCCAGAATCAGTACCACCAGGTCTTTGGGGCCGTGGGCGCCGTAGGCCAGTACCTGTTCGATGTCGGCGGTTTTCGACGGGCCGGACACCAGCAGGGCGTTGGTGGGCATGCCGCCCGCCCAGTTGAACTGCCGTTGCACCTGGTAGAAGTTGTCGTGGATCTCGCTGGCCTTGAGCAGGGCGAAATGCACCGGCGGCACCAGGCTCATCAGCCGCGGTTCTTCGCGGGTGGGCCACAGGATCAGGCTGCCGGTGGCGGCGATGGCGCCCAGGGTGCTGGTGAGGCTGGCGGCGGTGTCGTTGAACAACTCGGCTTTCCAGGCTTCCACGGGGCGGTCGTAGGCTTTGAGCGCTGGCAGGTCGGCTTGGTTCTGCCAGTGTTCGCTGATGCGTTGGCCGTGGGCAGTGCCAGGGGCGATCAGCAGGTTGGGCAGTTGCCGGTCGCGCAGCAGTTGCGCCAGCAGCGCGGGCCAAGCGGCGTCGGTGGTCAGGTGGATTTCCGTGTGCACGGCTTCCATCAGTTTGCGCAGCTGGGCGATGCGCTCGCCTTGTGGATAAGTCCACGGGCGAGTGACCAGGCCCTCGTCGAAGTTATCCACAATGGGCGTGGTGCCAATCAGGCTATTGCGCAGTTTGGCCAGGATGTTCTGTTTGGCGCTCATGGGCGGCCTCCCTGTTGGGCCAGATGCTCGCGGGCCATGTCGTGCAGCGAGCGGGCGGCGGGTTTCGGCGCGCTATGGTTTTGCGTCCAGGGGCCGACGTGCTTCGGCGTCAGGTGGCGCAGGCGCGTGGCGAAAAAACTGAAGGCTTTATAGAGCATTGGGTGACGGTTGAGGGTGGCCCAGGCGTTCCAGATCACGCGTTCCTTGCGCGAGTATTTGCTGCCTTGGCCGCGCATGACCGGATGGGGGCTGTCGGGGGCTTTGACGTTTTCTTCGCGCAAGCGGCGCAGCAACGCCGGGATGGGGATTTTCACCGGGCACACTTCACCGCAGGCGCCGCACAGCGACGAGGCGCTGGGGTGGTCTGGCACCTTGGCCAGGCCGACCATGTGCGGGGTGATGATCTTGCCGATGGGGCCGGGATACACCTCGCCGTAGGTGTGGCCGCCCACGCGGGTGTACACCGGGCAGTGGTTCATGCAGGCGCCGCAGCGAATGCAGTTGAGGGTCTGGCGCAGTTCGCCGTCGGCGAAGGCCTGGCTGCGGCCGTTGTCCAGCAGCACCAGGTGCACTTCCTGGGGGCCGTCGCGCTCGTCGGGCTGGCGTGGGCCGCTGATCATGTTGACGTAGGTGGTGATGGGAATGCCCAGCGCCGAGCGGGTCAGCAGGGACAGCAGCGGCACCACGTCACGCAGGTTTTCGACGACTTTCTCGATGCCCGTGACGGCGATGTGCACCGGCGGCACGGTGGTGGACATGCGCCCGTTGCCTTCGTTTTCCACCAGCAGCAGGGTGCCGGTCTCGGCGACGGCGAAGTTGACCCCGGACACGCCGATGTCGGCCTCGAAGAATTTCTGCCGCAGTACCCGGCGGCCGATCTGGATCAACTGGTCGACGTCCTTCGTGTACTCCACGCCCAGTTTGTCATGGAACAGGCTGGCGACCTGGCCGGCGTTCTTGTGAATGGCCGGCATGATGATGTGGGACGGCTTCTCGTGGTCCAGCTGGACGATGTACTCGCCCATGTCGGACTCCAGGCATTCGATGCCGCGGGCCTCCAGGGCGTGGTTCATTTCCATTTCTTCGCTGACCATGGACTTGCCCTTGATCACCTGCTTGGCGCCATGGGCGTCGATGATCGACTGGACGATGCCGTTGGCTTGCTCGACTGTCTCAGCCCAGTGCACCTTGACGCCGTTGCGGGTGAGGTTGCGTTCCAGGGTTTCCAGCAGGTCAGGCAGTTTCGACAGGGCGCGGGCGCGCACGGCGTTGCCCAGGGCGCGCAGTTGTTCGCGCTCGTCCGGGTCGGCGAAGGCCACGGCGCGCTTGGTCATGAGCGAGTCCATGGCGCTGCGGAAGTTGCTGCGCAGTTGGGGATCGCCCAGGGCGGTGTGGGCGCGGCTGCGGAAGTCGTCGTCGATTTCCACGGCGGGGATACGGGCCTGGCTGTTCATCGGCCACCCCCGCTGCGTTGCCACAGGAAGGTCGCCAGGTGCTGGCCGCGCAAGGCCTCGCGTTGCTTCTCCAGGGCGCCGGTGATGTTCATCAGGCAGCCGCAGTCGGCGCTCAGCACATGATGGGCGCCGGATGCCTTCAGGTTGTGGGTCTTGTCGGCCACCATGGCGCCGGAAATGTCCGGCATGCGTACGCTGAATGTCCCACCGAAGCCGCAGCATTCGCTTTCATGGCTGTGCTCCACGCGCTCGACGTTGGTCAATTGCGCCAACAGCGCGCGGCCATGCAGGTGGGTGTTCATTTCCCGGCGTGCCGAGCAAGAGGTGTGCAGGGCCACCTTGACCGGTTGGCCGTTGTCCTTGAGCTGCACCTTGCACACGTGCAGGAGGAATTCGGCCAGCTCGAAGGTGCGTTCCGCCAGGGCCTGCACCTGTTCGAGGGTTTCAGGCTCGTCCTTGAACAGGTCGGCGTAGTGCTGGCGCAGCATGCCGGCACACGACCCGGACGGCACCACCACGGGCTGGTCGCCGGCGAACAGCGCCAGTTGTGCGCGCGCCACGGTTCGGGCCTGGTCGGTGTAGCCGCTGGTGTAGGCCGGTTGGCCGCAGCAGCTCTGGCCTTGGGGGAAGTCCACGCGGATGCCTTCGCGCTCCAGCAGGCGGATGGCGTCCATGCCGGCCTCGGGGTAGAACAGGTCGACCACGCAGGTACCGAACAGGTACACGCGGGCCGGTTTGCTCGCCGGGTACTGGCGCGGCTGGGGAATGGGCGGCGCCACACGGGTGGCATTCGGTACGGCGTTGTAGAAAAGCTCGCTCATCAGGCGTTGTCTCCGGGTGGGCCCGGTTATCCGGCCGCGGTGGGCCGGGGTTATCAGTACCGGCGCCGCCCAGGGCAGCGCCGGGCGTGTTGCATCAATGCACCAGCATGCCGGTGAACCAGTACGCCTGGGCCAGGGTGATCAGGCCGACGATGGTCGCGAAGAACAGGCTGTGCTTGAGGGTGAAGCGGAACAGGTCGGACTCCTTGCCTACCAGGCCGGTGGCGGCGCAGGCCACGGCAATGGACTGCGGTGAGATCATCTTGCCGGTCACGCCGCCGCTGGTATTGGCCGCCACCAACAGCGTGTCGCTGACGTTGATCTGGTGCGCGGTGGTGGCCTGCAATGAGCTGAACAGGGCGTTGGACGAGGTATCAGAACCGGTCAGGAACACCCCCAGCCAACCCAGGAACGGCGAGAAGAACGGGAACGCCGCGCCCGTCGCCGCCAGCACCAGGGCCATGGTGGAAGACATGCCCGAGTAGTTGGTGACGAAGGCAAACGCCAGCACCATGCCGATGGACAGGATGGGCCAGCGCAGTTCGTACAGGGTCTCCTTGAAAGTGGTCAGACCAATATGCGCCTTGATTTTCAGCACGGCCATGGAGATCAGCGCGGCCAGGAAGATCGCCGTGCCGGTGGCGGCGATGGGGTCCAGTTTGAACACCGCGGCGATGGGGGTAGGCGTGGCCGCGATGGGGGCGACCTTGATCACCAGTTGGTCCAGGTGCGGGATGGCGAAGTTGAACACCGTGGCGTACAACGCGCCGCCCGCGGCAAACATGGCCTTGAAGGGCTTGAGGGTCCAGAGGGTCACCAGCACGGTCAGGATCAGGAACGGCGACCAGGCCTTGAAGATCTCGCCAAAGCTGTAGGGTGAATCCAGTTGCACGCGGGGTTTGCCAAAGCCACCGACGCTGGCCACGGCCGCGGCGCCTTCGGCCGTGCCGGCGATGTGGTCGCCGGCGCTGCGGTGCGGTTGCCAGACCTTCAGGAACAGGGTCAGGGCAATCAGGCTGACGAGGGCCGAGGTGATGTCCGGCAACTCCGGGCCGATGAAGTTGGACGTGAAATACTGGGTGATGGCGAAGCTGCCACCCGCCACCAGGGCCGCCGGCCAGGTTTCACGCACGCCGCGCTTGCCGTCCATCATGAACACCAGCCAGAACGGCACGAACACCGACAGCAGGGGCAATTGGCGGCCGGCCATGGCGCCGATCTTGAAGGCGTCGATGCCGGTGACCTGGCCCGCGACGATGATCGGAATGCCCAGGGCGCCGAAGGCTACCGGGGCGGTGTTGGCGATCAGGCACAGGCCGGCGGCGTACAGCGGGTTGAACCCCAGGCCTACCAGCAGCGCGGCGGTGATGGCCACTGGCGCGCCGAAGCCGGCCGCGCCTTCCAGGAATGCACCGAAGCAGAAACCGATCAGCAATACCTGCAGGCGCTGGTCATCGGTGATGGACAGTACCGAGCTGCGGATGATCTCGAACTGGCCGCTCTTGACGGTCAGCTTGTAGAGGAACACCGCCGCCACGATGATCCAGGCGATGGGCCACAGGCCGTAGATGAAGCCGTAGCCGGCCGCGGCCAGGGCCATGTCGGTGGGCATGCCGAAGGCGAAGATCGCCACCAGCACCGCCAGTACCAAGGTGATGCTGCCCGCCACGTGGCCTTTGAGGCGCAGCACGGCCAGGGCGAGGAAAAAGAAAACGATCGGGATGACAGCGGCGAGCGCGGACAGGCCGAGGCTGCCGAGCGGGCTGTAGAGTTGTTGCCAGGTTTGCATGTGGGGTGGCCCCTAATTGTTGTTGGTCAGGCGTCGCACTAACATTGGCAAATTGGTCATACCAATTTACAATGCGCAAGTGCTAGGTTAGAGGCCCTGCTGTCAGTGTGTCAATTTGTCACCCTGATACTTTCGTCGTGGTGGGATGAGTGGAGAGGTAGTGATGGCGTTTGATCAGGTCCGGCAGCGTCGGTTGTCCGACGATATCGTCGAGCGGCTCGAAGGCATGATTCTGGAAGGCACCCTGCGTGCCGGGGAGCGGCTGCCAGCAGAGCGCGTGCTGGCTGAGCAGTTCGGGGTGTCGCGGCCGTCGTTGCGCGAGGCCATTCAGAAGCTGGTGGCCAAGGGCATGCTGATCAGCCGCCAGGGTGGCGGCAACTACGTGGTGGAAACGTTGGGGTCGACCTTCAGTGACCCGCTGATGCAGTTGCTGGAAAGCAACCCTGAGTCCCAGCGCGACCTGCTGGAGTTTCGCCACACGCTGGAGGCGTCCTGCGCCTTCTATGCGGCCAAGCGCGCTACCGAACTGGACCGTGAACGGTTGAAGGTGGCGTTTGAGGCGCTATTGGATTGCTACGCCCGGGAAGACCAGGTCACGCGTGCCGAAGAGGGCGCGGCCGATGCCAATTTCCACCTGGCCATCGCCGAGGCCAGCCACAACGCGGTGTTGCTGCACACCATTCGCGGGTTGTTCGACCTGCTCAAGCGCAACGTGGTGATCAACATTGGTGGGATGTACCAGCAGCGCAGTGAAACCCGCGACATGCTGATCAGTCAGCACCGCGAGTTGTACCTGGCCATTATCGAGGGGCGTGCGGAAGAGGCCCGAGAGATCTCCAGCCGTCACATCCTGTATGTGCAGGAAGTGCTCGACGAAGTCAGGCAGCAGGTGCAGCGCGTGGCACGGGCAGAGCGCCGCAAGGGGCTATGACGCTGTGGGGCCGGGTGAAGCCGGGAACAGGGCGCCTCGGTGCGCCGTGTTCTTTTCCCGAGTTTCGCCCGGTCCCGCAGGTATCGGCCCCTTGGTGACTACTCGTCCTTGCCCTTGGTGCGCACGGCGCGGTGCAATTCGCGGTCGGAATCACGCTCGCGCTCGGTATGGCGCTTGTCGTATTCCTTCTTGCCCTTGCCCAGCGCGATTTCGCACTTGATCAGGTGCTGCTTCCAGTACATGGACAGCGCCACGCAGGCATAGCCTTTCTGTTGCACCAGGGTGAACAGCTTTTCCAGCTCGCGCTTGTTGAGCAGCAGTTTACGGGTACGTACCGGGTCAGCGATGACGTGAGTGCTCGCCGCGGTCAAGGGCGTAATATGGCTGCCCAGCAGCCAGGCTTCGCCATCCTTGAGCAGGACGTAGCTGTCGATCAACTGCGCCTTGCCGGCACGCAGACTTTTTACTTCCCAACCGGACAGGACCAGACCGGCCTCGAACTTGTGCTCGATGAAGTAATCGTGTCGCGCCTTCTTGTTCTGCGCGATAGTCCCTTCGGGGTGTTTCTTTTGTTTGGCCATAGGGGCCGCATTATAGGCAGTCGCGGCGTTGTCGGCTACGGTGTATACGTGCTTGAGCCTGTGCGGGTTATCCCGGACAATGCGCGATCTTTTTTGATCACCTGGGCCTTGTTGTTGTCGACTGGAAGGCACCGGAGGAAATGACGCACTCATGACTACGCATATCCAACGTTCGGCCCTGCTGCCTTACCCCGCACAGGCCCTGTACGACCTGGTCAACGACGTGGCGAGCTACCCCAAGTTCCTGCCGTGGTGTTCGTCCAGCACAGTGCTCGAGGAAACTGACGTACTGATGCGCGCCAGCCTTGAAGTCGCCAAGGGCGGCCTTTCGCAGAAATTTGTCACGCGAAATGTACTGGTGCCGGGCAACACCATCGAAATGAACCTCGAGGAAGGCCCGTTCACCCAGTTGCATGGCCTGTGGGTGTTCAAGCCTCTGGGCGACAAGGCCTGCAAGATCAGCCTGGACATGTCGTTCGACTACGCCGGCTCCATCGTCCGTGCCACCTTGGGCCCGTTGTTCAACCAGGCGGCCAACACCCTGGTGGATGCTTTCTGCCAGCGCGCCAAGCAACTGTATGGCTGAGGCCATGGTCGAGGTCGAGGTGGTGTTTGCCGCCGTCGACCGGCAGGTGTTGTTGAGCGTTCAGGTGCCCGCGGGTTGCTCTGTTCGCGAAGCCGTGCAACGTTCTGGGATCGCCGAGCGGTTTCCCGAAGTGGCGTTGCTGGAGTGCCCTGTGGGCATTTTCGGCAAGGTGGTGGCCGATCCGGCTGCGCAGGCGGTAGAGGAGGGCGACCGTATCGAGCTGTATAGGCCCTTGGTCGCCGACCCGAAAGAGGTGCGACGAATGCGCGCAGCTAAAGCCAAGGCCGCCAGCGGCCCATGAAAAAGCCCGGCATGTGCCGGGCTTTTTTCTGACAGCCTGCTTACTGAGGGTTGGACTCGATAGGCGTAGGCGTTGGTACCGGGATAACCTTCACGTCGTCGACGCTGCGCTGGATCTGGTCCAGGGTTGAGCCCGGCTTGGCGGGTGCTTCCGGCGCCGGTTGGGCGGTGTTGTCCACTGGCGCGGCTGGCGCGGCACCTGGGGTGCCCAGGATGGTCTGGTCTTTGCTCACGCCGGGCATGAAATCACCGGACAGGCTGGCCAGTTGATCATTTTCATTGAAGAAAACGCTCATCCGTTCCTGCTGGCGTTCGCCGCCACCTGGCTGGATACTGTAGAGGTAATCCCAGCGATTGGCATGAAACGTATCGACCAGCAGGGGGTTGCCCATGATAAACCGTACTTGCCGGCGGGTCATTCCCGGGCGTAACTGGTCTATCATGTCCTGCGTGACGACATTGCCCTGCTGGATGTCGATTTTGTAAACCCCGGGGAATGAACAACCGGCGAGTGCGAGCAGTCCCACGAAGGTGAGGCTGAATAGCAAGTGCTTGGTGTTTTGCATCGGTGGGCGACTTCCACTATCTTGGCTGGGACAACGTAAACCCCGATCATACCCGCATTAAGAGAAGCTGCGAAGCAGCATCGGCGAGAAAGCTGACCATGGTTGAAAATAGCGAGTTACGAAAAGCCGGCCTCAAGGTGACCCTGCCTCGAGTCAAGATCCTGCAAATGCTTGACGGCGCAGAGCAACGCCACATGAGCGCCGAGGACGTCTACAAGGCACTGATGGAAGCAGGCGAAGATGTGGGCCTGGCCACGGTTTACCGTGTACTGACCCAATTCGAAGCGGCTGGCCTGGTGGTTCGTCATAATTTCGATGGCGGCCACGCTGTCTTCGAACTGGCCGACGGTGGCCACCACGACCATATGGTCGATGTGGACTCCGGCGAGGTGATTGAGTTCGTCGACAAGGACATCGAGGAACTGCAGCACGCCATTGCCGAGAAGCATGGCTATGAGCTGGTTGACCATAACCTGGTCCTGCACGTACGCAAGAAGAAGTAATCGACTGGCGTAACGAGCGAAGGCGACCCTAGGGTCGCCTTTGTGCTTTCTGGAGCGTGTCGCCAGCCCGTTGTGGCGCCGGGCGGCCGTGATCGTCAGCCGCAGCGGGCAGTGACGACCATCTTCTTGGCGTGCGCCAGCGATTCCTTGGTCAGGTCGATGCCGCCCAACATGCGTGCCACCTCTTCCACGCGCTCTCCTTTATTAAGGCTGGCCACCGCCGTGCGAGTCTCGTCACTGCCGCGCACCTTGTGCACGAACAGGTGGTGGTGCCCCTGGGCCGCTACCTGCGGCAGGTGGGTGACGGTCAGCACCTGGCCACGTTCACCCAGGCGGCGCAGCAATTGGCCGACGATTTCCGCGGTAGGGCCGCCGATGCCCACGTCCACTTCGTCGAACACCAGGGTCGGCACCCGCGAGGTCTGGGCGGTGATGACCTGGATCGCCAGGCTGATGCGCGACAGCTCACCCCCCGAAGCCACTTTCGCCAACGGTTTGAGCGGCTGGCCCGGGTTGGCGCTGACCAGCAGTTCCACTTGCTCCAGGCCGTGGGGTGCAAGCTCGTCGGTGCCGAGGGGGCGCAGTTCGATGGTGAAGCGCCCGCCGGGCATGCCCAGGCGCTGGATTTCCACTTCCACCGCCGCGGCCAAGCCGGTGGCCGCGTGCTGGCGCAGGCGGCTGAGCTCCTGGGCCTTTTCCTGGTAATGGCGCGCGTAGGCCGCCACTTCGTCGCCCAGGCGTTCGACGGATTCGTCGTTGGCGTTGAGTGTCTCGATCTCGTCCAGCAGCTTCTGTTGCAGCGCCGCCACTTCGGTGGGGTGGATGCGATGCTTGCGCGCCAGGGTATAGATGGTGTCCAGGCGCTCTTCCAGTTGCTGCAGGCGCGCCGGGTCAGCGTCGAAATGATCGAGGAAGCGGTTGAGCTCACCCACCGCTTCTTCCACCTGGATCTGCGCGCTGGACAGCATGCTGGCGGCCTCGCCCAGTGCGCGCGGGGCATTATGCACGGCGGTCAGGCGGTTGAGGCTGGCGGTCAGGGCGCTGAGCACATTGCCCGAGTCGTTTTCGCTGCAATGGTCGATGACCTGGCGGCAGATGCCGAACAGGGCCTCGGCGTTGGTCAGGTTCTTGTGTTCCTGCTCCAGCAGCTCCAGCTCGTTCTCGCCCAGGTTGAGGTTTTCCAGTTCCTCCAGCTGGTAGCTGAGCAACTGGTGGCGGGCGCGTTGTTCGTCGCCGGAATTCGACAGGCGGTCGAGCTCCTGACGGGTCTGGCGCCACTTGTGCGCGGCCAGCTGAACCTGGCGGGCCAGGTCGGTGGCGCCGGCGTATTCGTCCAGCAGGCGGCGGTGGGTGTCGGTTTTCAGCAGCGACTGGTGTTCGTGCTGGCTGTGGATGTCGATCAGCAGTTCGCCCAGGGCTTTCAGGTCGCCCAGGGGGCAGGGGGTGCCATTGATATAGCCACGCGAGCGGCCTTCAGCGGTGATGACTCGACGCAGAATGCACGGGCCGCTGGCGTCCAGGTCGCGTTCGTTGAGCCAGGTGCGGGCCTCGGGAATGTCCACCAGATCGAAAGTGGCGAGAATGTCGGCCTTGTCTGCACCCGGTCGAACTACGCCGCTGTCGGCGCGGTCACCTAGGGTAAGCCCCAGGGCGTCGAGCATGATGGACTTGCCCGCGCCGGTCTCGCCGGTGATCACGCTCATGCCGCGCGCGAGCTCCAGGTCGAGGTGTTCGACGATGGCGTAGTTGTGTACGGATAGGTGCACCAGCATGGGGCGGCTCCCGGGCTTAAAAGGTCTGGTTATTTATACAGTGTTTTTATTCGCGCTGACAATGCCCTCGTTTAGCACCATTGGCTCGCATGGCGGCTTTTTTAATCGCGCCGCGGCATTTGCCAATATGCACAAGTGTGCATCGCTGCCCTTGAAGCTGAGAATTGCGACCCCATATAGCGGGCAGAAGCGCGAGTCGAGCTCGCAGACGAAATTGAAAGGAGAACCCTGATGGCTGACGAACAGACTCTGGACGAACAGAATCTCGATGCAAACCAGGCTGGCGAAGCCGGCGCCGATGATCTCGCTGCGCGGGTGAAAACCCTCGAAGAGCAACTGGCCGCTGCCCAGGACCAGTCCCTGCGCGTGGCCGCCGACCTGCAGAACGTGCGCCGCCGCGCCGACCAGGACGTAGAGAAGGCACACAAATTCGCGCTGGAAAAATTCGCCTCCGACCTGCTGCCGATCATGGACAGCCTGGAGCGTGGCGTCGAGCTGAGCAGCGCCGACGATGAAGCGCTGCGCCCCATGCGTGAAGGCATGCAGCTGACGCTGAAAATGTTCGAGGACACCCTCAAGCGCTACAACCTCGAAGCCATCGACCCCCATGGCCAGCCGTTCAACGCCGAGCACCACCAGGCGATGGCCATGCAGGAAAGCGCCGACGTGGAACCCAACAGCGTGCTCAAGGTGTTCCAGAAGGGCTACCAGCTCAATGGCCGCCTGCTGCGCCCCGCCATGGTGGTGGTCAGCAAGGCCCCCGCGCCGGTGTCGCCGTCCATCGACGAGCAGGCGTGAAACTTCTGTTAATGGTGGGCCTTGAAATTCATCCACGGGCCCCCATTTTGATGTCAAGCGTTTAAGTGCTACCGCAGTCAGCCACTACTGCTGCGGCATCCAAATCCAAAGTTTCGGGAGAGTTAACATGGGCAAGATTATCGGCATCGACCTGGGGACCACCAACTCCTGCGTCTCCATTCTGGAAAACGGCAAGGCCAAGGTCATCGAGAACGCTGAAGGCGCTCGTACCACCCCGTCGATCATCGCGTACGCCAACGACGGCGAAACCCTGGTTGGCCAGTCGGCCAAGCGTCAGGCGGTCACCAATCCGCACAACACTCTGTACGCGGTAAAACGTCTGATCGGCCGTCGTTTCGACGAAGAAGTCGTGCAGAAAGACATCCAGATGGTCCCTTACAAGATCGTCAAGGCTGACAACAGCGACGCCTGGGTGGAAGTGAACGGTCAGAAAATGGCACCGCCACAGATTTCCGCCGAAATCCTGAAGAAAATGAAGAAAACCGCTGAAGACTACCTGGGCGAAGCGGTGACCGAAGCGGTCATCACCGTGCCTGCGTACTTCAACGACAGCCAGCGCCAGGCAACCAAGGACGCCGGCCGCATCGCTGGCCTGGACGTCAAGCGCATCATCAACGAACCCACCGCGGCCGCTCTGGCCTACGGCATGGACAAGGCCAAGGGCGACCACACCGTGATCGTCTACGACCTGGGTGGCGGTACCTTCGACGTTTCGGTCATCGAAATCGCCGAAGTCGACGGTGAGCACCAGTTCGAAGTACTGGCCACCAACGGCGACACCTTCCTGGGTGGTGAAGACTTCGACATCCGCCTGATCGACTACCTCGTCGACGAGTTCAAGAAAGAAAGCGGCATGAACCTCAAGGGTGACCCGCTGGCCATGCAGCGCCTGAAAGAAGCCGCTGAGAAAGCCAAGATCGAGCTGTCGTCCAGCCAGTCGACCGACGTCAACCTGCCGTACATCACTGCAGACGCCACCGGTCCGAAGCACCTGAACGTGAAAATCTCGCGTGCCAAGCTGGAATCGCTGGTTGAAGACCTGGTTCAGCGCACCATCGAGCCTTGCCGCATCGCCCTGAAAGACGCCGGTATCGACGTAGGTTCGATCAACGACGTGATCCTGGTCGGCGGTCAGACCCGTATGCCACTGGTTCAGAAGGCCGTTACCGATTTCTTCGGTAAAGAAGCCCGTAAAGACGTCAACCCTGACGAAGCCGTTGCCATGGGTGCTGCCATCCAGGGCGCC
The DNA here is from genome assembly GCF_029623465.1 of Pseudomonas sp. RIT-To-2. Taxonomy (NCBI): domain Bacteria; kingdom Pseudomonadati; phylum Pseudomonadota; class Gammaproteobacteria; order Pseudomonadales; family Pseudomonadaceae; genus Pseudomonas; species Pseudomonas sp. RIT-To-2. The sequence goes on from NZ_JAPYKM010000018.1 coordinate 57,280, forward strand.
GTGCTGGCCGGTGATGTGAAAGACGTTCTGCTGCTGGACGTCAGCCCGCTGACCCTGGGTATCGAAACCATGGGTGGCGTGATGACCGCGCTGATCGAGAAGAACACCACGATTCCTACCAAGAAATCGCAGGTTTTCTCCACTGCCGACGACAACCAGAGCGCCGTGACCATTCACGTGCTGCAAGGTGAGCGCAAGCAGGCTGCCCAGAACAAGTCCCTGGGCAAGTTCGACCTGGCCGAGATCCCGCCAGCACCACGCGGTGTTCCACAGATCGAAGTGACCTTCGACATCGACGCCAACGGCATCCTGCACGTAGGCGCCAAAGACAAGGCCACCGGCAAGACCCAGTCGATCGTGATCAAGGCCAACTCCGGCCTGTCTGACGAAGAAATTCAACAGATGATCCGCGACGCCGAAGCGAACTCGGAAGAAGACCGCAAGTTCGAAGAGCTGGCTGGCGCCCGTAACCAGGGTGACGCGCTGGTTCACTCGACTCGCAAAATGGTCGCTGACGCCGGTGACAAGGTCACTGCCGAAGAGAAGGCTGCCATCGAAGCTGCCGTGGTTGCCCTGGAAGCCGCTGTCAAAGGCGACGACAAGGCCGCTATCGACGCCAAGGTCGAAGAACTGTCGAAAGTCAGCGCCCCGGTTGCCCAGAAGCTGTACGCCGAACAGGCCGAGCAGCCTGCTGGTGCCGCGGCTCAGCCTGAAGAGGCTGCCAAGCACGACGACGTCGTCGACGCCGAGTTCGAAGAAGTCAAAGACCACAACAAGTAAACCTTGTTTGTTGGTCGGCCAGTTCACTGCCCTCGGGCAGTGGCTGGTAGGATGTCGCCGCGCGGGGGCTTGCTCCCGCGTTGGCGTGTCTGGAATAGACGAATTTTTACAGCATGCGACTGACTCGGATGCTGTCGGCACGGTCGGAGGCGCCTGAGTGCTCCGACGTCCTGAAGAGTAAATAGAACTATGTCAAAGCGTGACTATTACGAGGTTCTGGGGGTCGAGCGCGGCTCCAGCGACGCCGATCTGAAAAAGGCCTATCGCCGCCTGGCGATGAAGCACCACCCTGACCGCAACCCGGGCGACAAAGCGTCGGAAGACATGTTCAAGGAAGCCAACGAGGCTTACGAAGTGCTGTCCGACTCCAGCAAGCGCGCTGCGTATGACCAGTACGGTCATGCCGGTGTCGACCCGAGCATGGGTGGCGGCGGTGCCGGTTTCGGCGGTGCCAATTTCTCCGACATCTTCGGCGATGTCTTCAGCGATTTCTTCGGTGGCGGCGGCCGCGGCGGTTCCCGTGGCGGTGCCCAGCGCGGCAGCGACCTGCGCTACACCCTGGAGTTGAACCTGGAAGAAGCCGTTCGCGGCACCACGGTCAGCATTCGCGTGCCTACCCTGGTCAACTGCAAACCCTGTGACGGCTCGGGCGCCAAGAAAGGCTCGGCGCCGGTTACCTGCCCAACCTGTGGCGGTATCGGCCAGGTGCGCATGCAGCAGGGCTTCTTCTCGGTGCAGCAAACCTGCCCGCGCTGCCATGGCCAAGGCAAGATCATTTCCGACCCGTGCGACTCCTGCCGTGGCGAAGGCCGCGTGGAAGAGTACAAGACCCTGTCGGTGAAAGTGCCGGCTGGCGTCGACACCGGTGACCGCATCCGCCTGTCGGGCGAAGGCGAAGCCGGCACCCAGGGTGGCCCGACCGGCGACCTGTATGTGGTGATCAGCGTGCGCGAACACGACATTTTCCAGCGCGACGGCAAGCACCTATACTGTGAAGTACCGATCAGCTTCACCGAGGCAGCCCTGGGTGGCGAGCTGGAAGTGCCGACCCTGGACGGCCGCGTCAAGCTCAAGATCCCGGAAGGCACCCAGACCGGCAAGCAGTTCCGCCTGCGTGGCAAGGGCGTCGCCCCTGTGCGTGGCGGTGGCGCCGGCGACCTGATGTGCCGCGTCGCCGTGGAAACCCCGGTCAACCTCAGCCGTCGTCAGCGTGAACTGCTGGAAGAGTTCCGCGGCACCCTGGAAGGTGACAGCTCGCATTCGCCCAAGGCCAGTGGCTGGTTCGAGGGTATGAAGCGTTTCTTCGGCGATTTGTAAGGGTTCAGGTATGAGACGTATTGCGGTGATGGGCGCTGCGGGGCGCATGGGCAGGAACCTGGTCGAGGCGGTTTCGCAGCGCGCACCGCAGGCCGGGCTGACCGCCGCGGTGGTTCGCCCCGGTAGCACCATGGTTGGTGCTGACGCTGGCGAGCTGGCTTCGCTGGGCCGTATCGGTGTGCAGCTGTCGGGTAACCTGGAGCAGGTGGCCGATGAATTCGACGTGCTGATCGATTTCACCCTGCCGGAGGTGATGTTGAAGAACCTGGCTTTCTGCCGCGCGGCAGGCAAGGCCATGGTCATCGGCACCACGGGCCTGAATGTCGAGCAGAAGCAGTTGCTGGTGGAGGCGGGGAATGACATTCCGATCGTCTTCGCCTCCAACTTCAGCGTTGGCGTGAACCTGTCGTTCAAGCTGCTGGACCTGGCGGCGCGAGTGATGGGCGAGGAGGCGGACATCGAGATCATCGAGGCCCATCACCGCAATAAGGTCGACGCGCCGTCGGGCACGGCCGTGAGCATGGGCGAAGTGGTGGCCAAGGCGTTGGGTCGCGACCTGAGCAAGGTTGCCGTTTACGGCCGCGAGGGCCACACCGGCGTGCGCGAGCGTGAAACCATCGGTTTCGCCACCGTGCGTGGCGGCGATGTGGTCGGTGATCACACCGTGCTGTTCGCTGCCGAAGGCGAACGCCTGGAGATCACCCACAAGGCCTCCAGCCGCATGACCTTCGCCAAGGGTGCGGTACGTGCCGCGCTGTGGCTCGACGGCAAGGCCGCCGGCCTGTACGACATGCAGGACGTGCTCGACCTGCATTGATTGCCCGGCTCGCTCCGTTCCCCTGTGGGACCGGGCGAAGCTCGGGAAGCGGTCACCGCGGTGCTCCAGCTACACCGCGTAGCACGCTTCCCGAGCTGCGCCCGGTCCCACAAGGGGCGGCGGCGGGCGCGCTGTGTTGGCGCGATAAAGCTCGCCGCGCGGGCCGCTGCGGCGTACAATATGCCCCTCGAATCCCCCGTTTTACCCCGCCAAGCGATCCCTTGTCGCATTCCTCTGCCTTTCAGGCTCAATGGCGGTAGATAAAAAAATCATTTTTCTGTAAGCTACAGCTTTAGTGTGTCCACTAAAAGCGCGCAGATAATTCGATGAAGAAGCGGGGTGACGTGTCTATACGTCATTCCGCTTTTTTACAACCTGCGATCGCCCTTTCAGGTTTTATTTACGGGAGGTCTTCTTGACTAAGCCAGCCATACTTGCCCTTGCTGATGGCAGCATTTTTCGCGGTGAAGCCATTGGCGCCGACGGCCAGACTGTCGGTGAGGTGGTGTTCAACACCGCAATGACCGGCTATCAGGAAATCCTTACCGATCCTTCCTATGCCCAGCAGATCGTTACCCTGACCTACCCGCACATCGGCAACACCGGTACTACACCTGAAGATGCCGAGTCGAACCGCGTATGGTCCGCCGGCCTGGTCATTCGTGACCTGCCACTGGTTGCCAGCAACTGGCGTAACACCCTGTCCCTGTCGGACTACCTGAAGGCCAACAACGTTGTCGCCATCGCCGGTATCGACACCCGTCGCCTGACCCGCATCCTGCGTGAGAAAGGCGCCCAGAACGGCTGCATCATGGCCGGTGACGACATCTCCGAAGAAGCGGCCATCGCCGCTGCGCGCGGCTTCCCGGGCCTCAAGGGCATGGACCTGGCCAAGGAAGTCAGCACCAAGGAAAGCTACCAGTGGCGCTCCAGCGTCTGGAACCTGGCCACTGACAGCCACCCGGAAATCGCCGACAGCGAATTGCCCTACCACGTGGTTGCCTTCGACTACGGCGTGAAGCTGAACATCCTGCGCATGCTGGTAGAGCGCGGCTGCCGCCTGACCGTGGTGCCGGCCCAGACCCCTGCCAAGGACGTCCTGGCCCTGAACCCCGATGGCGTGTTCCTGTCCAACGGCCCAGGTGACCCCGAGCCTTGCGACTACGCTATCCAGGCCATCAAGGAAGTGCTGGAAACCGAGATTCCGGTCTTCGGTATCTGTTTGGGTCACCAGCTGCTGGCCCTGGCTTCCGGCGCCAAGACCGTGAAGATGGGCCATGGCCACCACGGTGCCAACCACCCGGTCCAGGACCTGGACACCGGCGTTGTGATGATCACCAGCCAGAACCACGGTTTCGCCGTGGACGAGGCCACCTTGCCAAGCAACGTACGGGCGATCCACAAGTCGCTGTTCGACGGTACCCTGCAGGGCATCGAGCGCACCGACAAGAGCGCGTTCAGCTTCCAGGGCCACCCTGAAGCCAGCCCAGGCCCGAACGACGTGGCCCCGCTGTTCGACCGCTTCATCGACGCCATGGCCAAGCGCCGCTGAGTGAAGCCGTCGCAAGCGTAATGCGCGCCGCGCAGGCCCCGCTCCAAGCGGAGATTGCCTGCCCGGCGCCGCCAAAGAATGTTCAAGGCGGCTCGCCTCAGGGCCTGCCGACTGACCTGCGGATTTGAGTGACAACCATGCCAAAACGTACAGACATAAAAAGCATCCTGATTCTCGGCGCCGGCCCCATCGTGATCGGCCAGGCCTGTGAATTCGACTACTCCGGCGCCCAGGCCTGCAAAGCCCTGCGCGAAGAGGGCTATCGCGTCATCCTGGTGAACTCCAACCCGGCCACCATCATGACCGACCCGGCCATGGCCGACGCCACCTACATCGAGCCGATCAAGTGGCAGTCCGTTGCCAAGATCATCGAGAAAGAGCGCCCGGACGCCCTGCTGCCGACCATGGGTGGCCAGACCGCCCTGAACTGCGCCCTGGACCTGGAACGCGAAGGCGTGCTGGAAAAGTTCGGCGTGGAAATGATCGGTGCCAACGCTGACACCATCGACAAGGCCGAAGACCGTTCGCGCTTCGACAAGGCCATGAAAGACATCGGCCTGGCCTGCCCGCGCTCGGGTATCGCCCACACCATGGAAGAGGCCAATGCCGTACTGGAGAAGCTGGGCTTCCCGTGCATCATTCGTCCTTCGTTCACCATGGGCGGCACCGGTGGCGGCATCGCCTACAACCGTGAAGAGTTCGAAGAAATCTGCGCCCGTGGTCTGGACCTGTCGCCAACCAAGGAACTGCTGATCGACGAGTCGCTGATCGGCTGGAAAGAGTACGAGATGGAAGTGGTCCGCGACAAAAAGGACAACTGCATCATCGTCTGCTCCATCGAGAACTTCGACCCGATGGGCGTGCACACCGGTGACTCCATCACCGTGGCCCCGGCCCAGACCCTGACCGACAAGGAATACCAGATCCTGCGTAACGCCTCGCTGGCGGTACTGCGCGAGATCGGCGTTGAAACCGGTGGTTCCAACGTGCAGTTCGGTATCTGCCCGAACACGGGCCGCATGGTCGTGATCGAGATGAACCCGCGCGTTTCGCGTTCTTCGGCACTGGCGTCCAAGGCTACCGGTTTCCCGATCGCCAAGGTCGCGGCCAAGCTGGCCGTGGGTTACACCCTGGACGAACTGCAGAACGACATCACCGGTGGCAAGACCCCGGCGTCCTTCGAGCCGTCCATCGACTACGTCGTCACCAAGCTGCCACGTTTCGCCTTCGAGAAATTCCCGAAAGCCGACGCCCGCCTGACCACTCAGATGAAATCCGTGGGTGAAGTCATGGCCATCGGCCGTACCTTCCAGGAATCCCTGCAGAAAGCCCTGCGCGGTCTGGAAGTAGGCGTTTGCGGCCTGGACCCGAAAGTCGAGCCAAGCAACCCCGAGTTCCACAGCATTCTGAAGCGCGAGCTGACCGTTCCGGGCGCCGAGCGCATCTGGTACGTGGCCGACGCCTTCCGCGCCGGCATGACCTGCGACGAAATCTTCGCCCTGACAGCCATCGACCACTGGTTCCTGGTGCAGATCGAAGACCTGATCAAGGACGAAGAGAAGGTCAAGACCCTGGGCCTGGCCGACATCGACAAGGCGCTGATGCTCAAGCTCAAGCGCAAGGGTTTCTCGGACCAGCGCCTGGCCAAGCTGCTGGGTGTGACCGACAAGAATCTGCGTCGTCACCGCCACAAGCTGGAGATCTTCCCGGTCTACAAGCGCGTTGACACCTGCGCCGCCGAGTTTGCCACTGACACCGCCTACCTGTACTCCACGTACGAGGAAGAGTGCGAAGCCAACCCGTCGGACCGTGAAAAGATCATGATCCTGGGCGGTGGCCCGAACCGTATCGGCCAAGGCATCGAGTTCGACTACTGCTGCGTGCACGCGGCCCTGGCGCTGCGTGACGATGGTTACGAAACCATCATGGTCAACTGCAACCCGGAAACCGTGTCCACCGACTACGACACCTCCGACCGTCTGTACTTCGAGCCACTGACCCTGGAAGACGTGCTGGAAGTGGTACGCGTCGAGAAGCCCAAAGGCGTGATCGTCCAGTACGGCGGCCAGACCCCGCTGAAACTGGCCCGTGCCCTGGAAGAAGCCGGTGTGCCGATCATCGGTACCAGCCCTGACGCCATCGACCGCGCCGAAGACCGCGAGCGTTTCCAGCAGATGGTTCAGCGCCTGAACCTGCTGCAGCCGCCGAACGCCACCGTGCGCAGCGAAGAAGAAGCCATCCGCGCCGCTGGCGTGATCGGCTACCCGCTGGTGGTTCGCCCGTCCTACGTACTGGGCGGCCGCGCGATGGAGATCGTCTACGAACTGGACGAGCTCAAGCGCTACCTGCGTGAAGCAGTGCAAGTGTCCAACGACAGCCCGGTGCTGCTGGACCACTTCCTCAACTGCGCCATCGAAATGGACGTGGACGCGGTCTGCGACGGCACCGACGTGGTGATCGGCGCGATCATGCAGCACATCGAACAGGCCGGCGTTCACTCCGGTGACTCGGCGTGCTCGCTGCCTCCGTACTCGCTGCCTGCCCACGTGCAGGACGAAGTGCGCGAGCAGGTCAAGAAGATGGCCCTGGAGCTGGGCGTTGTCGGCCTGATGAACGTGCAGCTGGCCCTGCAGGGCGACAAGATCTACGTGATCGAAGTCAACCCGCGCGCCTCGCGTACCGTACCGTTCGTGTCCAAGTGCATCGGCACTTCCCTGGCCATGATCGCTGCCCGCGTGATGGCCGGCAAAACCCTGAAAGAGCTGGGCTTCACCAAGGAAATCATTCCTAATTTCTACAGCGTGAAAGAGGCGGTATTCCCCTTCGCCAAATTCCCTGGTGTGGACCCGATCCTGGGCCCAGAGATGAAATCCACCGGTGAAGTCATGGGTGTCGGTGACACCTTCGGCGAGGCTTTCGCCAAGGCCCAGATGGGCGCCAGCGAAGTGCTGCCTACCGGCGGTACCGCGTTCATCAGCGTGCGTGACGACGACAAGCCGCTGGTGGCTGGCGTTGCCCGCGACCTGATCGCCCTGGGCTTCGAAGTGGTGGCCACCGCCGGTACCGCGCGCGTCATCGAAGAAGCCGGCCTGAAAGTACGCCGTGTGAACAAAGTGACCGAAGGTCGCCCGCACGTGGTCGACATGATCAAGAACGACGAAGTCACCCTGATCATCAACACCACCGAAGGCCGTCAGTCGATCGCTGACTCCTACTCCATCCGTCGCAACGCACTGCAGCACAAGATCTACTGCACCACCACCATTGCTGCTGGCGAAGCGATCTGCGAAGCGTTGAAGTTCGGTCCTGAAAAAACCGTGCGTCGCTTGCAGGATCTCCACGCAGGACTCAATGCATGATCAAATACCCCATGACCGTCCAGGGCGCTCGCGCCCTGGAAGAGGAGCACGCCCACCTGACCAAGGTGGTGCGGCCCAAGCTGAGCCAGGACATCGGTACTGCGCGCGAACTGGGTGACCTCAAGGAAAACGCCGAGTACCACGCCGCCCGCGAGCAGCAGGGCATGGTCGAGGCCCGTATCCGCGATATCGAAGGCCGCATGCAGAATGCCGTGGTCATCGACGTCACCACCATCGAGCCGACCGGCAAGGTAATCTTCGGTACGACCGTGGAAATCGCCAATGTCGAAACCGATGAGCGGGTCAAGTACCAGATCGTCGGCGAGGACGAAGCCGATATCAAGCAGGGCAAGATCTCGGTGGGCTCACCCATCGCTCGCGCCCTGATCGCCAAGGAAGAAGGCGATGTCGTGGCGGTGAAAACCCCCGGCGGCGTCATCGAGTACGAGATTGTCGAAGTCAGCCACATCTGATGGCCGCGGCCCGTATGCGACGGGCGCGGTCATCTGGCAGCTCGCCCAGGTACTCTGGGTGGGCGGCCTGTGGGTCCTGCACCTCGGCGTGATTCCGGCGCTGGCCCATGTCGGGCTGGCTCCGGCGCTGATCGAGGACATAGGAACGCAAATCGGCGGGTTGCTGACAGGGTTCTGTGCATTCTGTGCGGTTGTGCAGATGCTGGTACTGGTCAGTGGCCTGGGGGTTGCTGCCCTGTGGCGGGACATGCGTGGACAATTGCTGTCCATGGCCGTGCTGGTTGCCGCGCTGTACGGCGGGGTGACAAGCTGGTCGATCGACCCTTTGCGCTGGCAGTTGTTCTGTTACCTGGCGATGGGCCTTCTGGGCCTGGCGCTGGTGTTGCAGCCGGTGCCGGGCAGGGCGCGCGAGGCGCGCCACTGACCGTGGTCAACATCACTTGTAGCGATGGATGTTCGACAGCTGCTTGTTGGGCTGCGGGTTGCGGCGGTAGATCAGCGCTTTCTTGCCGATGGTCTGCACCAGCTCGGCACGGCCTGCCTTGCACAGTTCGGCAATGATGGCGGCACGGGCTTCGCGATCTTCGGCGCGAATCTCTACCTTGATCAATTCGTGATCGACGAGCGCGCGCTCGAGTTCGTCGGTAACGCCTTCAGTCAGGCCATTGCCTGCCACAATCAGAACGGGTTTCAGATCGTGGCCAATGGATTTGTACTGTTTCTTCTGCTCGTTGGTGAGCGGCATAATCTGACCCTTAATTTGGATTTTGCAAAAATGGCGGCCATTTTACCCGAGGGCCCGTGGATCCGCCCAATTAATCACGACCCTTATCATCGAGGTGCCCAGTGGCGCGTTCCAAGACAAGCCTTGGCTGGCTGAAAGAACATTTCAACGACCCTTACGTCAAAATGGCGCAAAAGGATGGCTATCGCTCGCGCGCCAGCTACAAATTGCTCGAAATCCAGGAAAAGTATCGCCTGATCCGCCCGGGCATGAGCGTGGTCGACCTGGGCGCCGCGCCTGGCGGGTGGTCGCAGGTGACCAGTCGTCTGATTGGTGGCCAGGGCCGCCTGATTGCTTCCGATATCCTGGAAATGGACAGTATCCCGGACGTGACCTTCATTCGCGGCGACTTCACCGAGGATTCGGTACTGGCCGAGATCCTGGAGGCGGTCGGTAATTCGCACGTAGACCTTGTGATTTCCGATATGGCCCCCAATATGAGTGGTACACCCGAAGTGGACATGCCCAAGGCCATGTTCCTCTGCGAGCTCGCGCTTGACCTCGCGGGCCGGGTGCTCAAGCCCGGCGGCGACTTTGTGATCAAGATTTTCCAGGGTGAAGGCTTCGACCAGTACTTGAAGGACGCCCGGAAGAAGTTCGACAAGGTGATCATGCTCAAGCCGGATTCTTCACGTGGCCGTTCCCGCGAGCAGTACATGCTGGGGCGTGGTTTCAAAGGCGAGTAATGTTTGTGCAGGGAAGGTGGCGGGGTAGCCCATAGCTTTTTCCAATCAGCCGGAATGCCTCGCCTGGATCGACATCGTGTAGTCTAGTTTTCACAAAGGGTTACAGACGGCACCTGCAGACACGTAGGTTATGTAGTAAGTTAAGCCGGTGATTATCATGCGAAGCACACCTGCGCGTGTTGCGGGTAGCAGGCTTCAGAGGGTAGCGAATTGAACGATATGGCAAAGAATCTGATCCTGTGGTTGATCATTGCGGCCGTGCTGGTGACGGTGATGAACAACTTCTCCAGCCCCAATGAGCCTCAGACCCTCAACTATTCCGACTTCATTCAGCAGGTCAAGGATGGCAAGGTCGAGAAAATCACCGTGGACGGCGCGGTCATCACCGGCAAGCGCAACGACGGTGACAGCTTCAAGACCATTCGTCCGAACATCGCCGACAACGGCTTGATCGGCGACCTGGTGGACAACCACGTGGCCATCGAAGGCAAGCAGCCAGAGCAGCAGAGCATCTGGACTCAGCTGCTGGTCGCCAGCTTCCCTATCCTCGTCATCATCGCGGTGTTCATGTTCTTCATGCGCCAGATGCAGGGCGGTGCGGGCGGCAAGGGCGGGCCGATGAGCTTCGGCAAGAGCAAGGCGCGCCTGCTGTCCGAAGACCAGGTGAAAACCACCCTCGCCGACGTTGCCGGTTGCGACGAGGCCAAGGAAGAAGTGGGCGAACTCGTCGAGTTCCTGCGCGACCCTGGCAAGTTCCAGCGCCTGGGCGGTCGTATACCGCGTGGTGTGCTGATGGTCGGCCCGCCCGGTACCGGCAAGACCCTGCTGGCCAAGGCCATCGCGGGTGAAGCGAAAGTGCCGTTCTTCACCATTTCCGGCTCGGATTTCGTGGAAATGTTCGTCGGTGTCGGCGCCAGCCGTGTGCGTGACATGTTCGAACAGGCCAAGAAGCACGCCCCGTGCATCATCTTCATCGACGAAATCGACGCCGTCGGCCGCCATCGTGGCGCCGGCATGGGTGGCGGTCACGACGAGCGGGAACAGACCCTCAACCAGTTGCTGGTAGAGATGGACGGCTTCGAAATGAACGATGGCATCATCGTCATCGCCGCTACCAACCGCCCTGACGTACTGGACCCTGCTCTGCTGCGTCCTGGCCGCTTCGACCGCCAGGTGGTGGTTGGTCTGCCGGACATCCGTGGTCGCGAGCAGATCCTCAAGGTGCACATGCGCAAGGCGCCACTGGGTGACGACGTCAACCCGGCGGTCATCGCGCGCGGTACTCCCGGCTTCTCCGGTGCCGACCTGGCCAACCTGGTCAACGAGGCTTCGCTGTTCGCTGCCCGCAATGGCAAGCGCATCGTCGAGATGAAGGAATTCGAACTCGCCAAAGACAAGATCATGATGGGCGCCGAGCGCAAGACCATGGTCATGTCCGAGAAAGAGAAGCAGAACACGGCTTATCACGAAGCAGGCCACGCCATCGTGGGTCGCATCGTGCCGGAGCACGACCCGGTCTACAAAGTGTCGATCATTCCCCGTGGTCGCGCCCTGGGCGTGACCATGTTCCTGCCGGAGGAAGACCGTTACAGCCTGTCCAAGCGCGCCCTGATCAGCCAGATCTGCTCGCTGTACGGCGGGCGTATCGCCGAGGAAATGACCTTGGGCTTCGACGGTGTCACCACCGGCGCGTCCAACGACATCATGCGCGCCAGCCAGATCGCACGGAACATGGTCACCAAATGGGGCCTGTCCGAGAAGCTGGGCCCGTTGCTGTACGCGGAAGACGAGGACCAGGGTTTCCTGGGTCGTGGCGGCAGTGGTGCGAACTCCAGTGTGTCGGGTGAAACCGCGAAGATGATCGACCTCGAGGTGCGCAGCATCATTGACCAGTGCTATGGCACGGCCAAGCAGATCCTCACCGATAACCGCGACAAGCTGGATGCCATGGCGGACGCCTTGATGAAGTACGAGACCATCGACGCCGATCAGATCGACGACATCATGGCTGGCCGCACGCCGCGCGAGCCGCGTGACTGGTCAGGTGGCCCTGGCCCCACGGGCACTTCGGTGCCGCGGGACGAGCGTCCCGAGAGCCCGATCGGCGGTCCAGCAGCTCAACACTAAGGCTCGACATGACTTCAAAGCAGTACCCAACCCGGTTGCCTTGCGGCAACCGGGTTCTTGATTTAAGCCGTACCCATGTCATGGGTATCCTCAATGTCACCCCCGATTCCTTCTCCGACGGCGGCCGTTTCAACCAGCGCGACGGGGCCCTGCGCCACGCCGAGGCCATGGTGGCGGCTGGTGCGACACTGATTGACGTCGGTGGCGAGTCCACTCGGCCAGGTGCGCGTGTCGTTTCGCCCCTCGAAGAGCTGGAGCGTGTCGCCCCGGTGGTCGAAGCCATTGCCCGCGAACTCGACGTGATCATCTCGGTGGACACCTCGACACCGGCGGTCATGCGCGAAACGGCACGCCTGGGCGCCGGCCTGATCAATGACGTGCGTTCCCTGCAGCGTGATGGCGCCCTGGATGCAGCCGCGGCCACGGGGCTGCCCGTATGCCTGATGCACATGCTGGGCGAGCCCGGCGACATGCAGGACGACCCGCGCTACAGCGACCTGGTGGGTGAAGTGACTGGCTTCCTTCACGCGCGCATGCAGGCCTGCGAAGCGGCGGGTATCCCGGCCGAGCGCATCATCCTCGATCCGGGCTTTGGTTTCGCCAAGACCCATGCGCACAACCTCAGCCTGTTCAAGCATATGCAGGCCCTGGACGCCCTGGGGCGGCCACTGCTGGTCGGTGTGTCGCGCAAGAGCATCGTCGGCCTGGCGCTGGGTCGCCCGGTCTCTGAGCGGCTTTACGGCAGCCTGGCGCTGGCCGCCTTGGCCATGTTCAAGGGCGCACGAATCCTGCGGGTGCACGATGTGGCCGAAACCGCCGATGTCGTACGAATGATCACAGCGGTCGAAACCGCTGAATAAGAATGACGGAGCACACATGAGCAGAAAGTATTTTGGCACCGACGGTATTCGCGGCCGTGTCGGGGAATACCCCATTACCCCTGATTTCATGCTCAAGCTGGGCTGGGCGGCAGGCATGGCGTTCCGCAAGATGGGCGCCTGTCGTGTGCTGGTCGGCAAGGACACGCGCATTTCCGGGTACATGTTCGAGTCGGCCCTTGAAGCTGGCCTGTCGGCCGCCGGTGCCGACGTGATGCTGCTGGGCCCGATGCCTACCCCGGCCATCGCCTACCTGACCCGTACTTTCCACGCCGAGGCGGGGATTGTCATCAGCGCATCGCACAACCCCCATGACGACAACGGCATCAAGTTCTTCTCCGGCCAGGGCACCAAGTTGCCGGACGAGATCGAGCTGATGATCGAAGAGTTGCTGGACACGCCGATGACCGTCGCCGAGTCGAGCAAGCTGGGCAAGGTGTCGCGCATCAACGACGCGGCCGGCCGCTACATCGAATTCTGCAAGAGCAGCGTGCCCACCAGCACCGACTTCGCCGGCCTCAAGCTGGTGATCGACTGCGCCCACGGCGCCACCTACAAGGTCGCCCCCAACGTGTTTCGCGAGCTGGGCGCCCAGGTCACGGTACTGTCAGCGGCGCCTGATGGCCTGAACATCAACGACAACTGCGGCTCCACTCACATGGAGGCCCTGCAGGCAGCGGTTCTGGTTGGCCATGCCGACCTGGGCATCGCCTTTGACGGTGACGGCGACCGCGTGCTGATGGTCGACCACACGGGCGCCATCGTCGACGGTGACGAGCTGTTGTTCATCATTGCCCGCGACCTGCACGAACGCAACAAACTGCACGGCGGCGTGGTCGGCACCTTGATGAGCAACCTGGGCCTTGAGCTGGCACTGGAAGAACTGTCCATTCCGTTCACCCGCGCCAAGGTGGGCGACCGCTATGTCATGGCTGAGCTCAAGGAGCGTGACTGGCAGCTGGGCGGTGAAAACTCCGGCCACATCGTCTGCTGTCAGCACACCACCACCGGTGACGCGATCATCGCCGCGCTGCAGGTCCTGCTGGCCCTCAAGCGTCGTGACGAAACCCTGGCCCAAGCCCGCCACGGGCTGCGCAAATGCCCGCAGGTACTGGTCAACGTACGCTTCGCCGGCGGGGATGTAGACCCCATCGAACATCCGTCGGTCAAGCTGGCCTGCGAGCGTGTCACCGAAGCCATGGCGGGCCGTGGCCGCGTGCTGCTGCGCAAGTCCGGCACCGAGCCGTTGGTGCGCGTGATGGTCGAAGGTGACGATGAAAAGGTCGTCAGCGCGTACGCCGATGAGCTTGCCAAGGTCGTCAGTGAAGTTTGCGCCTGATACGGCTTGCCAGTAGCCTCCGCGTTGGGTAACATCTGCGCCCACTTTGACCGACGAGGTACAGCATGCGTCGCCCTATGGTAGCTGGTAACTGGAAAATGCACGGTACCCGCGCCAGCGTCGCTGAGCTGCTCAAGGGCCTTGGAAACGAGGCCCTGCCCGGCGGTGTTGATGTGGTGGTGTTTCCACCAAGCCTGCATGTCGAGCGAGTGATCGACGGCCTGCAAGGTGCATCGATCGAAGTAGGCGCGCAGAACTGCGCGGCGCAAACCGGGCAAGGCGCCCTGACCGGCGAAATTTCGTCGACTCAGTTGGCTGATGCCGGTTGCAAGCTTGTGTTGGTCGGTCACTCCGAGCGTCGCCAGGTCATTGGTGAGTCGGATGAAGTGCTGGTTCGCAAGTTCGAGGCAGCTCAGGCTGGTGGTCTGATCCCGGTGCTCTGCATCGGCGAGACCCTGGCGGAGCGCGAGGCGGGCAAGACCCTGGAAGTGGTAGGGCGCCAGCTGAGCAGTGTCATTGATGCCCTGGGCATCGGTGCCTTTGCCAAGGCGGTGATCGCTTATGAGCCTGTATGGGCCATCGGCACTGGCCTGACGGCAACGCCACAGCAGGCGCAGGATGTGCACGCAGCCATCCGCGCCCAACTGGCGGTAGAGAATTCTGAAGTCGCGCAAGGTGTGCGGCTTCTATACGGCGGCAGCGTGAAGGCGGCCAATGCGGCTGAGCTGTTCGGCATGCCGGATATCGATGGGGGGCTCATTGGTGGAGCCTCCTTGAATGCAGATGAGTTCGGTGCGATCTGTCGCGCCGCGGGAAACTGAGAAGATGCTGGAAACAGTCGTAGTCGTGTTTCATCTGCTGGCTGCCCTGGGTGTAGTTGCCCTGGTATTGCTGCAGCAGGGTAAAGGTGCGGACGCTGGCGCGTCTTTCGGAGCAGGTGCATCAAATACTGTGTTCGGAAGCCAAGGTTCCTCTACCTTTCTTAGTAAGTTTACTGCTATACTTGCCGCAGGTTTCTTCATAACCAGCTTGGGGTTAGGATACTTTGCTAAAGAGAAAGCTCACCAGCTGACTCAAGTAGGGTTACCCGCTCCAGCCGCAGTTGAAGCGCCAAAGCAAAAGCCGGCGACAGATGATGTTCCGGTGCTTCAAGAGCAAAAGACTGACGTGAATGCCACTGACGTACCTCCAGCTCAAGAGCAAAAGTAACAAGGGTTTCACATGTAGTATTGCCGAGGTGGTGGAATTGGTAGACACGCAACCTTGAGGTGGTTGTGCCCATAGGGTGTAGGGGTTCGAGTCCCCTTCTCGGTACCAATTAATCAGGAGAGCCCGCAGCAGCGGGCTTTCTTGTCGGTGGAAGTGTGCGATTGACCCAGAAGGGTATCAGTCGTATACTTTTGCCCCAGCTTTGTCGCGGGATGGAGCAGTCTGGTAGCTCGTCGGGCTCATAACCCGAAGGTCGTTGGTTCAAATCCAGCTCCCGCAACCAGTTTTACTGGAGCCCCTTTTACAGGGGCTTTTTGTTAGCTGAAAAGATCATAGCGCCGGTATTCAACGGCGTTTCAGGGATGGGCGCTTCGCCCATTTTTTATTTGCATAAGCATGCACGAGGGGGTTCAGGTGTCGAGCAAGCTAGAACAGTTGCAGGCCTTGTTGGCCCCGGTGGTCGTGGCCCTAGGCTATGAATGCTGGGGTATCGAGTTCTCGGCCCAAGGCCGTCACTCAATGTTGCGCATTTATATCGACAAAGAAGGCGGTGTGCTGGTGGATGACTGCGCCATTGTCAGTCGTCAGGTCAGCGGGGTTCTGGATGTCGAAGACCCTATCGCTGTCGAGTACACCCTTGAAGTGTCTTCTCCTGGCATGGAACGCCCGCTGTTCACACTCGAACAGTTCGCCAAGTATGCCGGGGATCAAGTGAAGATCAAGCTGCGTTCCCCTTTCGAAGGGCGTCGCAACTTTCAGGGCCTTCTGCGCGGAGTAGAGGAGCAGGATGTCGTGGTGCAGGTGGATGACCACGAATTCCTTCTGCCGATCGACATGATCGACAAGGCCAACATTATCCCCAGTTTTGACTGAGACGTGCCAGATACTGCGGATCCCGCGGATCCAATGGCTTGCGAAAGGCGAGGCGTACGATGAGCAAAGAAGTACTGCTGGTTGTTGAGTCGGTATCCAACGAAAAGGGTGTACCGGCCGGCGTAATATTCGAAGCGCTGGAGATTGCTCTGGCAACCGCTACCAAGAAGCGCTTCGAAGATGAAGTGGACCTGCGTGTGGAAATCAACCGCCACACCGGTGCCTATGAAACCTTCCGTCGCTGGGCAGTGGTCGAGGATGAAGACCTGGACGACCCGGCGATCGAATTGGCCGTCGACCAGGCCCAGGCCAAGAAGCCGGGCGCCGTTGCCGGCGACGTGATCGAAGAGAAGATCGAGTCGATCGAATTCGGTCGCATTGCCGCACAAACCGCCAAGCAGGTGATTGTCCAGAAAGTTCGTGAAGCCGAGCGCGCCCAAGTGGTTGACGCTTACCGCGAGCGCCTGGGTGAAATCATCTCCGGTACCGTTAAAAAGGTTACCCGTGACAACGTCATCGTGGACCTTGGCAACAACGCCGAAGCCCTGCTGGCCCGCGAGGACATCATTTCTCGCGAAACTTTCCGAGTGGGTGTGCGCCTGCGTGCCCTGCTCAAGGAAATCCGCACCGAGAACCGCGGTCCGCAGCTGATTCTGTCGCGTACAGCGCCAGAAATGCTGATCGAACTGTTCCGCATCGAAGTGCCGGAAATTGCCGAAGGCCTGATCGAAGTGATGGCTGCGTCCCGTGACCCGGGTTCGCGTGCCAAGATTGCGGTCCGCTCCAAGGACAAACGCATCGACCCACAAGGTGCCTGCATCGGTATGCGCGGTTCGCGCGTCCAGGCGGTATCGGGTGAATTGGGCGGTGAGCGTGTGGATATCGTCCTGTGGGATGACAACCCCGCGCAGTTCGTGATCAACGCGATGTCCCCAGCTGAAGTGGCGGCGATCATTGTCGACGAAGATGCCCATGCAATGGACATCGCCGTTGGCGCTGACAATCTGGCTCAGGCCATTGGTCGTGGTGGTCAGAACGTGCGTCTGGCCAGCCAGTTGACTGGCTGGACCCTGAACGTGATGACCGAATCGGACATCCAGGCCAAGCAGCAAGCGGAAACCGGCGACATCCTGCGCAACTTCATCGACGAGCTGGAAGTCGACGAAGAGCTGGCACAGGTGCTGGTGGACGAAGGCTTCACAAGCCTGGAAGAGATTGCCTACGTACCGTTGGAAGAAATGCTCAACATCGACGGCTTTGACGAGGATATCGTCAACGAGCTTCGCGCTCGGGCCAAGGATCGACTGTTGACCAAAGCCATCGCTACTGAGGAAAAGCTGGCAGACGCCCATCCGGCCGAAGACCTGCTCTCGCTTGAGGGTATGGACAAGGATTTGGCGATGGAACTGGCGGTGCGCGGCGTGATTACCCGCGAAGACCTGGCCGAGCAGTCTATTGATGACCTGCTCGACATCGACGGCATTGACGATGATCGTGCCGGCAAGTTGATCATGGCCGCCCGAGCCCACTGGTTCGAGTAAGTAGGCGCGGCCTGAGGAGAGAAGTGCATGACGCAAGTCACGGTGAAAGAACTGGCCACAGAGGTCGCCGCACCGGTAGAGCGCCTGTTACAGCAGATGCGTGAGGCAGGTCTGCCGCACACCGACGCCGGACAAGTTGTGACCGATAATGAGAAGCAGGCTCTGCTGGCTCATTTGAAAAGCAGCCACAAGGCTAAAGCGGAAGAACCACGCAAGATTACCTTGCAGCGCAAGACCACCAGCACCCTGCGTGTGGCTGGCAGCAAGAGCATCAGCGTAGAAGTACGCAAGAAGAAAGTATTCGTGCAGCGCAGCCCGGAAGAAATCCAGGCCGAGCAGAAGCGCGAGCTGGAAGAACGTCGCGCCGCCGAAAACGCTGCGCGTCAGAAGGCTGAACAGGAAACTGCCCGTCAGCGCGCTGAAGAAGAAGCGCGTCGCCCGGCTGCACCTGCTGCTGCCCCGGCCGCTGCCGAAGCTGCGCCTGCGCCTGCCAACGTCGACCTGGGTGCCGTTGCACCTGCGCCGTCGGCCGACCGCAAGAAAGACGAGCCGCGTCGCCCGGACAAACCGCGCAACGACGACGCCCGCCGCAATGATGGCGAGCGCAAGAACGCGCCGCATCGTGCTTCGGTGAAAGAGAAGGAAAAGGCGCCGACTCCACGTGCCGCCCCGCGCACCACCGACGAGGAAAGCGATGGCTTCCGTCGCGGCGGCCGTGGCAAGGGCAAGCTGAAGAAGCGTAACGCCCACGGCTTCCAGAACCCTACCGGTCCTGTGATCCGTGACGTGCAGATCGGCGAGACCATCTCCGTGGGTGACCTGGCTGCGCAGATGTCGGTGAAGGCTGCCGAAGTCATCAAGTTCATGTTCAAGCTGGGTACCCCGGCCACCATCAACCAGGTGCTGGACCAGGAAACTGCCCAGCTGGTTGCTGAAGAACTGGGCCACAAAGTGACTCTGGTCAGCGACACCGCCCTGGAAGACTCCCTGGCCGAATCGCTGAAGTTCGAAGGTGAGGAATTCTCCCGTGCGCCAGTCGTGACCGTCATGGGCCACGTTGACCACGGCAAGACCTCGCTGCTGGACTACATCCGTCGCGCCAAGGTAGCTGCGGGCGAAGCCGGCGGCATCACCCAGCACATCGGTGCCTACCACGTCGAAACCGACCGTGGCATGGTGACCTTCCTGGACACCCCTGGCCACGCCGCGTTTACCGCCATGCGTGCCCGTGGTGCCAAGGCGACCGACATCGTGATCCTGGTGGTCGCAGCCGACGACGGCGTGATGCCACAGACCATCGAAGCCGTTCAGCATGCCCAGGCTGCTGGCGTGCCGCTGGTTGTCGCGGTGAACAAGATCGACAAGCCGGGTGCAGACCTGGACCGTATCCGCAGCGAGCTGTCGGTACACGGCGTGACTTCGGAAGAGTGGGGTGGCGACACTCCATTCGTACCGGTCTCGGCCAAGCAGGGTACTGGCGTCGACGAGCTGCTGGAAGCTGTTCTGCTGCAAGCCGAAGTACTGGAACTGAAGGCAACCCCTTCTGCTCCGGGCCGCGGTGTAGTGGTCGAGTCGCGCCTGGACAAGGGCCGTGGCCCTGTCGCTACCGTACTGGTTCAAGACGGTACCCTGCGTCAAGGCGACATGGTACTGGTCGGTTCGAACTACGGCCGTGTACGTGCCATGCTCGACGAGAACGGCAAGTCGATCAAGGAAGCAGGTCCGGCCATTCCGGTCGAGATCCTGGGCCTTGATGGTACCCCGGACGCTGGCGACGAGATGAGCGTGGTTGCCGACGAGAAGAAAGCCCGTGAAGTGGCTCTGTTCCGTCAAGGCAAGTTCCGCGAAGTCAAGCTGGCCCGTGCTCACGCCGGCAAGCTGGAAAACATCTTCGAGAACATGGGCCAGGAAGAGAAGAAGACGCTCAACATCGTCCTCAAATCCGACGTCCGTGGTTCGCTGGAAGCTTTGCAGGGCGCTCTGAACGGCCTGGGCAACGACGAAGTGCAAGTGCGCGTCGTCGGTGGCGGTGTCGGTGGTATCACCGAGTCCGACGCCAACCTGGCACTGGCCTCCAATGCAGTACTGTTCGGCTTCAACGTGCGTGCCGATGCCGGCGCGCGCAAGATCGTCGAGCAGGAAGGTCTGGATATGCGTTACTACAACGTGATCTACGACATCATTGAAGACGTCAAGAAAGCCCTGACCGGTATGCTCGGCAGCGACGTTCGCGAGAACATCCTGGGTATCGCCGAAGTGCGTGACGTGTTCCGTTCGCCGAAGTTCGGCGCGATCGCCGGCTGCATGGTCGTCGAAGGTACCGTGTACCGCAACCGTCCGATCCGCGTACTGCGCGAAGACATCGTTATCTTCGAAGGCGAGCTGGAATCCCTGCGCCGCTTCAAGGATGACGCGTCCGAAGTGCGTGCCGGCATGGAATGCGGTATCGGCGTCAAGAGCTACAACGACGTCAAGGTCGGTGACAAGATCGAAGTCTTCGAGAAGGTCCAAGTGGCTCGTACGCTCTAACACGCGAGCTAGAGGAGTGCGCCAGGTCCGCCTGGCCACTCTAAACGCAACGCCCGGCCCGGCTCTGCCCTGGCCGGGCGTTTGCCGCTTCAGTTACAGGTAAGCATTCATGGCAAAAGAATACAGCCGTACCCAGCGCATCGGCGACCAGATGCAACGCGAGCTGGCGCAACTGATCCGCCGTGAGGTCAAGGACCCGCGCGTGGGCCTGGTGACCATCACTGCCGTCGACGTCAGCCGGGACGTGGGCCATGCCAAGGTGTTCATCACCGTCATGGGCCAGGACAGCGCCGAAGACATCAAGCAGACCATCAAGGTGCTGAACTCCGCCGCAGGCTTCCTGCGCGTGCACCTGGGCAAGGAAATGAAACTGCGCAGCGTGCCGCAGCTGCACTTCCACTACGATGAGAGCGTCACCCGTGGCGCCCAGTTGTCGGCGCTGATCGAGCGTGCCGTGGCCGAAGACAGCCAGCACCAGGACACCGACAGCAAACCAGGCACCGAGGAGTAAGCGGTGGCTCAGGTCAAGCGTATCCGTCGTAACGTCAGCGGCATCATCCTGCTGGACAAGCCGCTGGGGTTCACCTCCAACGCGGCCCTGCAGAAGGTCCGTTGGCTGCTCAATGCCGAGAAGGCCGGCCACACCGGCAGCCTCGACCCCCTGGCCACCGGCGTGCTGCCGCTGTGCTTCGGTGAGGCCACCAAGTTCTCCCAGTACCTGCTCGATTCCGACAAGGGCTATGAGACGGTGATGCAGATGGGCCAGACCACCACCACGGCCGACGCCGAAGGTGAGGTTCTGCGTACCCGAGATGTAACCGTTTGTCGCGACGACATCGAAGCGGTTTTGCCACGTTTTCGTGGTCAAATCAGTCAGATACCGCCGATGTACTCCGCCCTCAAGCGTGATGGCCAGCCGCTTTACAAGCTGGCTCGTGCAGGGGAAGTAGTGGAGCGCGAGGCGCGTTCTGTTACTATTGACCGGTTGGAATTGCTGGCCTTCGATGACACCCGCGCGCGGTTGTCGGTAGGGTGCTCCAAAGGCACCTATATCCGCACCCTGGTGGAAGACATCGGTGAGCAATTGGGCTGTGGCGCGTACGTCGCTGAACTGCGTCGCACCCAGGCAGGCCCCTTCACGCTGGCCCAGACGGTCACCCTCGAGGAACTCGAGCGTGTGCATGCCGAGGGTGGCAACGAGGCGGTCGACCAGTTCCTCATGCCTTCGGACAGCGGCCTGCTGGATTGGCCCCTGTTGCAGTTTTCCGAGCACAGTGCGTTCTACTGGCTGCACGGACAACCGGTAAGAGCCCCGGACGCGCCGAAATTCGGCATGGTACGGGTGCAGGATCACAATGGTCGCTTCATCGGTATCGGTGAAGTGAGCGAAGACGGGCGCATCGCGCCACGTCGCTTGATTCGGTCAGAATGACCGGACGAGGGTGGCTGTTAACAGGCACGGTTATCCCTCACTTTTAAATACGAGGATCTGTCCTCGGCCTGTTGGAAGCCGGTCAAACGGTTTTCCTTAGTAATGGAGATGCCCTCATGGCACTTAACGTTGAAGAAAAAGCAAAGATCGTTGGTGAGTTCCAGCAAGCCGCTGGCGACACCGGTTCGCCAGAAGTGCAGGTTGCACTGCTGACTGCCAACATCAACAAGCTGCAAGGCCACTTCAAGGCCAACGGCAAAGACCACCACTCGCGTCGTGGCCTGATCCGTATGGTTAACCAGCGTCGCAAGCTGCTGGACTACCTGAAGGGCAAAGACACCACTCGTTACAGCGCCCTGATCGGCCGTCTGGGTCTGCGTCGCTAACAGCGGCCCGGGCTTGTGGTGTGCGCGGCGTGTTGCCTCCGTCGAATCCGGCGCCTGGCGCCGGAGCTGACGAACACGCCGTGCGTATCAATGAGGTTGGTTGGCTGTTCTGCATGGGCGCTCAGGCGTTGATGCAGGGCAGGCTTCCAGCCTCAAGTTTTATCTGGACTGCCAAAGGGCCGATTCCCCTTGCTGCCCAAGAATTTCGCAAGAAACCAGTTCCCCCAGAGCAAACTGAAGAAGGTAGGAAACCGTGAACCCGGTAATCAAGAAATTCCAGTTCGGTCAATCGACCGTCACCCTCGAGACTGGCCGTATTGCCCGTCAAGCCTCCGGCGCCGTACTGGTCACCGTCGATAACGACGTCACCGTGCTGGTCACTGTTGTAGGCGCAAAGCAAGCCGACCCAGGCAAGGGCTTCTTCCCGCTGTCCGTGCACTACCAGGAAAAGACCTACGCTGCCGGCAAGATCCCTGGTGGTTTCTTCAAGCGTGAAGGCCGTCCTTCCGAGAAAGAGACCCTGACCTCGCGTCTGATCGACCGTCCGATCCGCCCCCTGTTCCCTGAAGGCTTCATGAACGAAGTGCAGGTTGTCTGCACCGTCGTGTCGACCAGCAAGAAGACCGATCCGGACATCGCTGCCATGATCGGTACCTCGGCTGCCCTGGCCATCTCCGGTATTCCGTTCGAAGGCCCTATCGGCGCTGCCCGCGTTGCGTTCCACGAAAGCACCGGCTACCTGCTGAACCCAACCTACGAACAACTGGCTGCCTCGAGCCTGGACATGGTCGTGGCCGGTACCTCCGACGCCGTGCTGATGGTTGAGTCGGAAGCCAAAGAGCTGACCGAAGACCAGATGCTGGGCGCCGTGCTGTTCGCCCACGACGAATTCCAGGCGGTCATCAACGCCGTCAAGGAACTGGCCGCCGAAGCTGCCAAGCCTACCTGGGCCTGGGCGCCTCAAGCCGAAGCCACCGAACTGCTGGGCGCTATCCGTGCAGAGTTCGGCGCAGCGATCTCCGACGCCTACACCATCACCGTCAAGGCCGACCGTTACGCGCGCCTGGGCGAGCTGAAGGAGCAGGTCGTGGCCAAGCTGTCCGGTGAAGAAGGCCAGCCTTCGGCCGCTGACGTGAAAGCCGCATTCGGCGAGATCGAATACCGCACCGTTCGCGAAAACATCGTCAACGGCAAGCCACGTATCGACGGCCGTGACACCAAGACCGTGCGCCCGCTGAACATCGAAGTCGGTGTTCTGCCCAAGACCCACGGTTCGGCCCTGTTCACCCGTGGCGAAACCCAGGCCCTGGTCGTCGCGACCCTGGGTACTGCCCGTGACGCACAGCTGCTGGACACCCTGGAAGGCGAGAAGAAAGACCCCTTCATGCTGCACTACAACTTCCCTCCGTTCTCGGTGGGCGAGTGTGGTCGCATGGGCGGTGCTGGCCGCCGCGAAATCGGCCACGGCCGTCTGGCCCGTCGTTCGGTTCAGGCCATGCTGCCTGCTGCTGACGAATTCCCGTACACCATCCGCGTCGTGTCGGAAATCACCGAATCCAACGGTTCGAGCTCCATGGCTTCCGTCTGCGGTGCTTCCCTCGCCCTGATGGACGCTGGTGTGCCGATGAAGGCGCCGGTTGCCGGTATCGCCATGGGCCTGGTCAAAGAAGGCGAGAAGTTCGCCATCCTGACCGACATCCTGGGTGACGAAGACCACCTAGGCGACATGGACTTCAAGGTAGCCGGTACTGCCAAGGGTGTGACTGCCCTGCAGATGGACATCAAGATCAACGGCATCACCGAAGAGATCATGGAAATCGCCCTGGGCCAGGCCCTGGAAGCGCGCCTGAACATCCTCGGCCAGATGAACCAGATCATCGGCAAGTCGCGTGAAGAGCTGTCCGAGAACGCTCCGACCATGATCTCGATGAAGATCGACACCGACAAGATCCGTGACGTCATCGGTAAAGGCGGCGCCACCATCCGCGCTATCTGCGAGGAAACCAAGGCCTCGATCGACATCGAAGATGATGGCTCGATCAAGATCTTCGGCGAAACCAAGGAAGCGGCCGAGGCGGCCAAGCAGCGCGTGCTGTCGATCACTGCCGAAGCTGAAATTGGCAAGATCTACGTCGGCAAGGTTGAGCGCATCGTCGACTTCGGCGCTTTCGTAAACATCCTGCCTGGCAAGGACGGCCTGGTTCACATCTCGATGCTGAGTGACGCTCGCGTAGAGAAAGTGACCGACATCCTGAAAGAAGGCCAGGAAGTTGAAGTACTGGTATTGGACGTAGACAACCGCGGCCGTATCAAGCTGTCCATCAAGGACGTCGCCGCTGCAAAGGCTTCGGGTGTGTAATAACCCGTAGCAACAGGAAAGGGCCCTTCGGGGCCTTTTTTTGTGCGCGTGCGGCCGCTGGCGTTTGTTTTCACCCAGTTCTTTAGCGGACATGCAACTTGCACGCGGTTTCACCGCCGAACATGCAATATGCACGATCGACGAAAAATGCGATGTTCGTAAACTACTGATATTAAAGGATTTTATTTAAAACTCAGGTTGGCACAGGCCCTGCAACAGTATAGGTAACCCTGCCGCCAAACGAACCTGGCGCAGACTTCTCGAAAAACAGGAGTGACTCGTATGAAAAAGTTCGCTATTGCTGCCGCTACTGCTACCGCTCTGACCCTGGCCATGGGCAACTTCGCGTTTGCCGCTGAAACCACTACCAACGGTACCGTGGCCAAGACCGAACAAGCCGGTTCTGACACCTGGATCACCACCAAGGTCAAAGCCAACCTGCTGACCGAGAAAGGCATTCCAGGTAGCGACATCACCGTTGAAACCAACCACGGCGTCGTGACCCTGGCTTCCAAAGACGGTGTGACCCTGACTTCGGCGCAGAAAACCACTGCCGTGAACATCGCCAAGCACACCAAGCACGTCAAATCGGTTTCGGCTGACGCGCTGCAAACCCAGTAACAGGTTCATGCGACGGGCACAGGATGTGCCCACTCAAAGCCCCGGCTCAGTGCCGGGGCTTTTTTTTGCGGTGAGGGTTGAGGCGCCTGGTTCCCGAACTTTGCCCGGTCCTGCAAGGCCACCACGGACCTTGCAGGACCAGGCGCAACGGTCAGTCAGCATTCACCTGCATATCAGTCACCACGCTACCGTCTTTCTGCGCATCGCCTATCACCGTATCGATGAGGAATACCTTCTCGTCCGGCAACTGCCCCTTGTCCACCAGGAACGCCTTGATGGCCGCGGCCCGTGCTTGCCCCAACGCCCGCAGCAATGGTTCGCTACTGGCCCAGGACTTGATCACGGCGTCACGCAGGTTGGCTTCGCGCTGCTTCTTCTCCAACTGGTCCCACGCGGCAGGCGGCTGCTGGTTGAGCTGGGTGCGGTAGATGGCCGCCAGCATGGGGGCCTTCTCATCCTCCGGCACGGTGAGCAGGTTGGCGTTGGCCGGTACCTTGTCGCCACGGCGCTGCAGAATCTTGAAGTAGTTGGTCTGGTACTCAAGCTCCAGGCGCTGTTGGGCAACCAGCGGGCCATCACTGCTGGCTGCCGTCGCGCCGGCTACTTCCAGGTGCAGGCCGGGGCGGCTCTTGAGGCCGGCGGCCAGTTTGAGCAGGTTGGCCTGCGCGCTGGGGCTCAGGTCGCTGGAACCCGGGGCGAAGGCGATATTGCTCAGGTCGGTCGAGTCGCCGCCACTGACCAGGCTGCCCAGCAGCTTGAACGGCGCGGCGACGGCCTTGACCACCAGGTTGCGCAGGGTTTGCCAGACAATGGGCATCACGCTGAACTGCGGGTTGTTGAGGTCGCCAGTGATGGGCAGTTCGATGTTGATCTGGCCATTGACGTCCTTGAGCAGCGCAATCGCCAGTTTCACCGGCAGGCTCACGGCGTCCGGGCTGTCGACTTTTTCGCCCAGCTCCAGTTGGTCCACCAGCACTTTGTTTTCGGCCTTGAGCTGCCCCTTGGTAATCACATAATGCAGCTCAAGGTTCATCCGGCCCTTGCGTATGCGGTAGCCGGCGAACTTGCCTGAATACGGCGTGAGGGTGGTGAGCTCCAGGCGGTTGAAGCGGGTATCGATGTCCAGGCTGGCCATGGGGTCGAACGGCGTCAAGGCACCGGCAATCGTCACTGGCGCATAGCGGTCGACCTTGCCCTTGATGTCCACCTTGGCCGGTTTCTGCTGCTGGCTATCGATGGTCCCGATGGTACCGGTGAGGTCCTGGATATTGGTGGCGAAATTCGGCTTGAGGCTGAAGTCACCGAAATACGCCGAGCCGCCATTGATGCTCACACCGCCCACATGGATGGCCATCGGCTTGCTGGCGGCTGCGGGCTTGGCGTTGGCCTGGGCCTGCGGGTTCTGTGCCTGGGGAATCAGCAGGTCATTGACGCTGGTGGTGCGGTCTTCGTTGATCATGAACCGCGCGTAGGGCTGGGTCAGGGTCACCTTGTCGATGCTCAGGCTGGCCCCGTGTTCATAGTCCAGGCCATCGAGCTGCAGGTTTTCCCACTTCACGAAGTCGCGGCCCTTGAGGGTGTCCAGGGTCTGCAATTGATCGACCTTGGCACTGCCAGTGATGCTCAGGGTGAGCGGGTCGATGTTCTTAAGGTTCACCGCCAGGTCACTGCCCAGGCGCCCGCTGCGCAGTTCCAGGCGGATGAACGGCGTGATGTAGGCCTGGGCCACGCGCAGGTCGATGTCCTGGGTGTTGACCTTGAGCCTGGCCGTGACGGGCGCCAGGTTGACCTCGCCGCTGGCGCTGATCTTGCCCTGTTTACCCAGGCCGGTATCGAGCTTGAGCGTGAAAGGCGACTGGTTGAGGCTGTCGAAATTCTGCACGTCGACGTTCAGCGGGCCCAGCTCCAGTGCCACCGGTTCTTTCTGCATGCGGTCGGCAAGGTGCACCTGGTAGTCACGCAGCTGCACGTCCTTGAGCAGCACCTGCCATGGCTTGCTCGGTGCGCTGGGCACCGGCTGGGTTTCGGGTTTGGCATCGGCCGTGGCCGGGGTGGTCTTCTGTGCTGGCGGTGGCGGGGCCTTGGGGGTAGCAAACAGCTTCTGCCAGTCCAGTTGACCATCGGCTTCGCGGGCAGCCCAGGTTTCCAGTTTGCTGCTGCGGATCTTGCCGACCGTGACCAATTGCTTGGCAAGGTCTACCGAGGTTTCACTGACATCCAGGCGTTCGAGCTTGACCAGCGGCCGGCCATCCGGGGCATTCAAGGCAAAGGGCGCGACGCTGACCGAGGCGTTGGTCAGGTTCAGCTGGGTGTCCTTGGACAGGTTCAGCGAGTAGTCGGTGCTCAGGTTGAGAATGCCGTCCTGCAGGGCCAACGGGAGGGCATCGCGCACGTAGGGCCACCAGACCTTCATCCTGGCGTCGGTAACCTTCAACGAGCCTTCGGAGGTAATCGGCACGAGGCTGATGCGGCCTTTCCAGTCGATCTGGCCGCCGTCAGGGCCGGCGGCCACCATGGTCATGTCGGCATTGTCTTCGGGCAGGGTGCTGAGGTTCTTCAGTTCCAGGTTCATCGAGTTGTAGAGGAATTCGATGGGTTCGCTGGGGCGCACGTCCTTGAAGTGCAGATAGCCTTCGTTGAGCTTGATGCTGCCAATGCGCAGGGGGAACGGTTTGCTGGCGGGCTCGTCAGGTTTGGCCGGCTCGTTGGGCGGCAGCTTGAACAGTTGGGCCAGGTTGAGGCTGCCGTCTTTGTTGAAGAGCAGTTCGGTGCGCGGTTTGTCCAGCTCCACGGCTTCCAGGTGCAGTGCCTTGGTCCACAGGCTGTCGATTTGCAGGTTGGCGTACAGGCGTTCGAAGCCCACCTGCTCGATGCCCGGCTCGCCGATGTGCAAGCCCCATACCGTCAACTCCAGGCTGAAGGGGTTGAACTCCAGCCGTTCCAGGTGGGCCGGCACGCTGGCGTACTTGGCCAGTTGCTGATTGGCGATGCGCAGGCCAATGCCCGGCAGAATCAGGAAGCCCAGCAGGCTGTAAAGCGCGATCAGGGTCAGCACGGCGGCGAGGGCGCGTAACAATCCTTTGGGCATGTGGGGCGTCTACTGCGTCGAATGGGAGTGCTTGGAGTATGGCACGCCAATCTGGTTCCGAAGATATGTCCGCATTATGTGTGGGAATTTTCTAAACCGTTACGCGGGTGTGCGCCGTTACGCCTGTTTCACAACTGCAACACGAGGGTCTTGAGCGGTGGCTGGCCGTCCAGCGAAGGGAAGTCCGCTGCCGGGGTGATGACCTCCCAGCCGCGCGCCGGGCGCCCGGCCTTCTCGGCGCAACGCAGTACTTGTTCGCGCCAGTCGTCGAAAGCGACCTTCGCCAGGTTGTTGCAGCAGATCAGTACCCCGTTGTCCGCAGTGGCCAATAGCGCAGGCTTGAGCAGGCTCTGGTAGTCGCGCAGCAGGTCCACGGTGCCGAACGCGCTCTTGGCCCAGGCGGGCGGGTCGAGGAACACCAGGTCGAACTGGCGCTGCTCCAGGCGCGTGTAACTGGGGAGTTTCTGCCCACGGCGCTGGCTGATCGGCAGGCCGGCGAGCTGGCGGATGGCCGGGAAGTAGTCCGATTGCACAAAGCCCATGGTGGGCAACTGTGGGTTGAGCGCGCCATTTTCCTTGCCCACCGCCAGGTTGCCCTCGGCGAAATCCAGGTTCACCACTTCTCGGGCGCCGCCGGCCGCGGCGCTCAGGCCCACGCCGCAGGTGTAGGCGAACAGGTTGAGCACGCTCTTGTCTTTGCTATTGGCCTTGACCCAGCCGCGGGCATTGCGCAGGTCCAGGAACAGCAGCGGGTCTTGCCCGGCGTGCCGGCCGCGCACCCGGTAGTTCAGGCCCCACTCGTGGCCCACCAGGTCCGCCAGGGCCGCTTCATCGGCCTGGTAGACGGTGTCCTGGCGGTCGATGCGCGAGTTGCCCCGGGAGCGGTCGTTGTAGACCAGCAGCAGGTCCTGGCCCAGTTCGCGGTTGATGGCGTCGTGGAGGGCCAGCAGGTCGTCGCGTTCCAGCGGTTGGTGGAAGCTTTGCACCATCAACTGCGGGCCGTAGCGGTCCACGGTGAGGCCGCCGGCGCCCTCCTGGCTGCCGTGAAACAGGCGGTAGCAGTCGGTGCCTTCGGCATGCAGGTGCGCAATCAGGTCTTTGCGGGAATCGAGAGCGGCGCGCAGCGCCTTGTTCACAGTGGACATGCGCCGTACGCCTTGAATAAAGATCCACCAGTTTAATCGTTGTGGGCTTTGGGGTGAACCTGATATTCCCGACTGCCCTTTTCCCCGGTGGCACCGGACGAGCTCGGGAAGCAGTCAATACGCTCTGTCAGGCTATCCCCATGCGCCGTCGCGCCCGGTGCGCGGAACCATCGCGCACCGCCCAGCGCAGGATCGGTGCGGTACCGCCGATGCCGCCACGCACCAGCCGGCGCTTCAGGTCGCCCTGGGGCAGCTCAAGCATGTCGCTGGCCCAGTCCGGCAACAGGTCCACGCCGGCCTGCATCATCAACGCCCCGAACGGCTTGGCCAGGCGGCTGGGCGCAGGTGCGTCGAGCAGCAGGCGAATCACTTCGCGGCTACGGTGGTCGCACACCAACTGCGGGCGAATGCCTTCCAGGTAATCGGCGATTTCCTGCCGAGAAGCCGGCACATGTCGCGCGCCAAGGCGCTCGGCCACCAGGGCAATCTCGGCGTAGTAGCGGTCCTGGTCCGCCAACGAGAGGTGCGGGTTGCGGTAGCGCAAATGCGCGGCCAGAAAGTGGCTGACCTCGGCCACATGCACCCAGGTCAGCAGGTCTGGGTCACTGGCAGCGTAGGCGCGGCCATCTTCGGCGTGGCCAACCACTTGGAGGTGGATGGTGCGTACCTTGTCGATCAGCCAGTTGGCGTCGTCCGTGGCGCCGAAGGTAGTGCCGGAGATGAACTGCCCGGTGCGCCGCAGGCGGCCGAGCATGTCGGTGCGAAAGTTGGAGTGGTCCCACACCCCGGCCAGTGCAAGGGGGTGCAGGGCCTGGAGCATCAGCGCGGCAATGCCGCCCACCAGCATGCTGGTGAAGTCGGCGTGCACCTGCCAGCATACCGCCTGGGGGCCGAACAGGCCCGGGTCGCCCCGGGGGTTTTCCAGGTCCAGCTTGCCCAGGGACAGGCCAGTGAGGCTCAACACTTGTTGCTCGATACGGCGGCGAATGAATTCCATGGGCAGTCTGGGTCTGGGCTCAGCGGTTCAGGCGCTGATCGATCAGGCCTTGTACCACACTGGGATCGGCCAGGGTCGACGTATCGCCCAGGCTCTCGGTTTCATTGCAGGCGATCTTGCGCAGGATACGGCGCATGATCTTCCCGGAACGGGTTTTGGGCAGTGCTGGCGCCCACTGGATCAGGTCGGGTTTGGCGAACCTGCCAATTTCCTTGCTCACCTGCTGTTGCAGCGCCTGCAGCAGCGCATCATCTGGCGTCACCCCTTGCATGGGCGTGACGAACGCATAGATGCCCTGGCCCTTGAGGTCGTGAGGGTAACCGACCACGGCGGCTTCGGCGACACAGTCATGCAGCACCAGCGCGCTTTCCACCTCCGCAGTACCGATGCGGTGCCCGGAGACGTTGATCACGTCGTCCACACGGCCGGTTATCCACAGGTCGCCGTCTTCGTCGCGGCGGGCGCCGTCACCGGTGAAGTAATAACCGGGGAAGGGCTTGAAGTAGGTGTCGAGCATGCGCTGGTGGTCGCCGTAGACACTGCGAATCTGCCCTGGCCAGCTGCCCTTGATCACCAGCAGACCGCTGGCCGGGCCCTCCAGTACCTTGCCCTGCTCATCCAGCAGCAGAGGTTGTACCCCGAAAAACGGCTGGGTGGCGCAGCCAGGTTTAATCCGCCGGGTACCGGGCAGGGGCGTCAGCATGATGCCGCCGGTTTCGGTCTGCCACCAGGTGTCGACGATGGGGCAGCGCGCCTTGCCGACATCCTGGAAGTACCAGTGCCAGGCTTCAGGGTTGATCGGCTCGCCAACGCTACCCAACAGGCGCAGGCTTTCGCGCGAGGTACTGGCCAGCGGCCCCGGGCCTTCGCGCATCAGGGCGCGCAGGGCCGTGGGGGCAGTGTAGAAAATGTTCACCTGCTGCTTGTCGATGATCTGCCAGAAGCGCGAGGCATCCGGGTAATTGGGCACGCCCTCGTAGATCAGCGTGGTAGCGCCGTTGGCCAGGGGGCCGTAGACGATATAGCTATGGCCGGTCACCCAGCCAACGTCGGCCGTGCACCAGAACACTTCGCCCTCGCGGTAATCGAACACGTACTTGAAGGTCATGGCCGCTTGCAGCAAGTACCCGCCGGTGGTGTGCAGCACGCCCTTGGGCTTGCCGGTGGAACCTGAGGTGTACAGGATGAACAGCGGGTCTTCACTGCCCATGGGCTCGGGCGGGCAGTCGTCGCTGACCCCGTGAATGGCTTCGTGGTACCAGATATCCCGGCCCGGCGACCATTGCACGTCACCTTGGGTGCGCTGCACCACCAGCACAGTGGTAACGGCCGGGCAGCCTTGCAAGGCCGTGTCGACATTGTTTTTCAGCGGGGTGTATTTGCCGCCGCGTACGGCTTCGTCGGCGGTGATCACCGTGCGGCAATCGGCGTCCAGGATGCGGTCGCGCAGCGCCTCGGGCGAGAAGCCGCCGAACACCACCGAGTGCACCGCGCCGATGCGCGCGCAAGCGAGCATGGCGTAGGCGGCTTCAGGGATCATGGGCATGTAGATGCACACCCGGTCACCTTTGCGCACCCCGCGCTCCTTGAGCACGTTGGCCAGCCGGCAGACGTTGTGGTGCAGTTTGCGGTAGGTGATCTCGGCGGACTCCACCGGGTTGTCGCCTTCCCAGATGATCGCCACTTGATTGCCGCGGCTTGCCAGATGGCGGTCGATACAGTTGTAGGTAACGTTGAGCTGGGCGCCCTCGAACCAGCTCGACTGGCCCTTGTGCAGGTCGCTGTGGTGCACGTGGGTCCAGGGTTTTATCCAGTCGATGAATTTTTCGGCCTGTTCGGCCCAGAATGCATCGGGTTGGTCGATGGACTGGCGGTACAGGCGCTGGTAGCCGGCATCGTCCAGGCTGGCGCCAAGGCGAATGGCGTCCGCTTCGGGGTAGGCGGTGATGTCGAACATGGCGGTGTTCCTTGTTCTGGTAAGTCACCCCCTGAAGCTTAGCCCTGCTGAGCCCTGCAGGCCCGGGCAAAAAAATCCCCTCACGGGGAGGGGATTGTTTTTCAGGCCGGACTCAACCGCGGTGGCGACCACGGAAGTAGTTGATCAGGCCCTGGGTAGACGCGTCCTCGGCCGGCTCTTCGATGCCGCCGGTCAGGCGCTGGTAAACACCCTTGCCCAGTTCCTTGCCCAGTTCCACGCCCCATTGGTCGAAGGCGTTGATGCCCCACAGCACGCTTTGCACGAACACCTTGTGCTCGTACATGGCCACCAGGGCGCCCAGGCGGCGCGGGCTGATGCGTTCCACCACCAGGGTGTTGCTCGGGCGGTTGCCCGGGATGACCTTGTGCGGCGCCAGTTTCTGCACCTCGGCTTCGGCCATGCCCTTGTCGCGCAGTTCCGCTTCGGCTTCGGTGCGGGTCTTGCCCAGCATCAGGGCCTGGCTCTGGGACAGGCAGTTGGCGAATAGCCACTGATGGTGGTCAGACACCGGGTTGAAGCTCACCACCGGCACGATGAAGTCAGCCGGGATCAGTTGGGTGCCCTGGTGCAGCAGCTGGTGGTAGGCGTGCTGGCCGTTGCAACCTACGCCGCCCCAGATGACCGGGCCGGTGTCCGTGGTGACCGGCGAGCCGTCCTGGCGAACGCTCTTGCCGTTGGACTCCATGTCCAGTTGCTGCAGGTGCTTGGTGATGTTGCGCAGGTAGTGGTCGTACGGCAGGATCGCATGGGACTGCGAGCCCCAGAAATTGCCGTACCACACGCCCAGCAGGGCCAGCAGCACTGGCATGTTCTGCTCGAAAGGCGCGGTCTGGAAGTGCTGGTCCATGGTGTAGGCACCGGACAGCAGTTCCTTGAAGTTGGCGGTGCCGATGGCCAGGGCAATCGGCAAGCCGATGGCGGACCACAGCGAATAGCGCCCACCTACCCAGTCCCACATCGGGAAAATGTTCTCTTCACGAATACCAAACGCCACGGCGGCGGCGTTGTTGCTCGACACGGCGATGAAGTGGCGGTGCAATTCGGCTTCCGTACCGCCCTGGGCCAGGTACCAGCCTCGGGCGGCCTGGGCATTCTTCAGGGTTTCGAGGGTGCTGAACGACTTCGACGAGACGATGAACAGCGTGGTCTCGGCGCGCAGCTTGGTGGTCAGCTCATGGAACTCGCTACCGTCGATGTTGGCCAGGTAGTGGCAACGCACGCCTTTCTGGGCGTAGGGCAGCAGGGCTTCGGAGACCAGCTCCGGGCCCAGGAACGAGCCACCGATGCCGATGTTCACCACGTCGGTGATCGGCTTCTCGGTGTAGCCGCGCCACAGGCCGTCATGAATGCGCCCGACCAGCTCGGTGATCTGGTTCAGCACCTTGTGCACTTCCGGCATGATGTTGCTGCCGTTGACGTTCAGCTTGTCGCCCACCGGGCGGCGCAGGGCGGTATGCAGCGCCGGGCGGCCTTCGGAGGAGTTGAGCAGTTCGCCGGCGAACATCGACTTGATGGCGCCTTGCAGGTCAACCTCATTGGCCAGCTTGACCAGCAATTCGCGGGTCTCGGTGGTGATCAGGTTTTTCGAGTAGTCGAGGAACAGGCCGCAACCACTCAGGGAAAATTGATGGAAGCGTTGCGGGTCGGCCGCGAAAGCCTCGCGCATGCTGAAATCCTGCATGGCCTGGCGGTGCTGAGTAAGCGCTTGCCAGGCGGGCAGAGCGGTAACGTCATGGGGGGTACGGTAATACGCCATCGCTGCGGGTTTCCTTGTACTTGAACAGCCTTTGGACACGGTCGGATCCCGGCCAGTTGCATGAATGTTGCAACCTGTGGGAGCTGGCTTGCCAGTGAGCTTTCGGGCTTCGAAAAAGCTCGCTGGCAAGCCAGCTCCCACAGTAACCATCTATCGCGCTTCTGTCTGCGCGGGCCGCGGTACTTTTTAACAGACCGGGCCTTGCAGAATAGCAGTCAGGCGTCGAGGTTCAGGTGCAGATTGTCGATCAGCCGCGTGGTGCCCAGGTAGGCCGCGGCGATGATCACCAGGTCGCGGTCTTCGGCGGTGGCGGGGCGCAGGTTGATGCCGTGGCGCACTTCGAAGTAGTCGGGCTTGAAGCCTGCTGCCTCGATCTGTGCGCGGGCCTCGGCCAGCAGGCGTTCGTAATCACGCTCACCGCCGGTGATGGCCTGGGCCACGTGCTGCAGGGCGCGGTACAGGACGGGCGCGGCGTTGCGCTGTTCGGCGGTGAGGTAGCCATTGCGCGATGACAGCGCCAGGCCATCCTCGGCGCGCACCGTGGGTTCGCCGATGATCTGGATGGGCATGTTCAGGTCACGCACCAGGGCGCGGATCACCGCCAGTTGCTGGTAATCCTTCTGGCCGAACACGGCCAGGTCCGGCTGGACCATGTTGAACAGCTTGCTGACCACCGTGGCCACGCCTTCGAAATGGCCAGGGCGGCTGGCGCCACACAGGCCTTCGGACAACTGCGGGACGCTGACCCGGGTCTGCACCGCCATGCCGTCGGGGTACATCTCTTCCACGGTGGGGGCGAACAGCAGGTGGCAGCCGGCCTGGATGAGTTTCTCCTGGTCGGCGGCGAGGGTACGCGGGTACTTGTCCAGGTCTTCGCTGGGGCCGAATTGCAGCGGGTTGACGAAGATGCTCGCCACCACGAAATCGACCCGCTGGGCGGCCTTGGTGACCAGGGCGGCATGACCGCTGTGCAGGTTACCCATGGTCGGCACGAAGCCGATGCGCTTGCCTTCGCTGCGGGCGCGAGCCACGGCGGCGCGCAGTTCCTTGACGCTTTTTACGGTGTTCATGCACTAAATCCGTGTTCGGGACCGGGGAAACTGACGTCTTTGACGCCTTTTACATAGGCTTGCAGGGCGCTCTGGATATCCGGCTGGCCTACCAGGAAGTTCTTCACGAACTTGGCCATGCGGCCGGTCAACGAAAGCCCGAGCATGTCGTGCAATACCAGCACCTGACCGTCCACGCCAGCCCCGGCGCCAATGCCGATGACCGGAATCTTGACCGCCTGGGTGATTTCGCTGGCCAGCTCGCTGGGGACGCACTCCAGCAGGATCATGGCCGCGCCCGCCTGTTCAAGGGCAATGGCATCGGCGCGCATCTGCCGGGCCTGGGCTTCCTGGCGGCCTTGCACTTTATAGCCGCCCAGCACGTTGACGGTCTGGGGCGTCAAACCCATGTGCACGCACACCGGCACGCCGCGCTCGGCGAGCATGCGAATGGAGTCGGCCAGCCAGGCCGCGCCTTCGACCTTGACCATGTGGGCGCCGGCCTGCATCAGTTGTGCGCTGTTGGCGAACGTCTGTTCCAGGGTGGCACAGGCCATGAACGGCAAGTCCGCCATGATCAGCGCGCCCTTGTTGCCGCGCTTCACGCTGGCCACATGGTAGGCCATGTCGGCATTGGTGACGGGCAGCGTGCTGTCGTGGCCCTGCAGGACCATGCCCAGCGAGTCGCCGATCAGCAGGATTTCCACACCCGCCTGGCTGGCCTCATGGGCGAACGTTGCGTCATAGCAGGTCAGCATGGCGATTTTCTCACCCTTGAGCTTGAGGCTCTGCAGGGTGGTCAGGGTGATTTGTGGCATCAAAAGTGTCCTCAGTCGGGCGCCGTGATTACTGCTGTCAGTAAGCGGTTCAAACACAACATCATCTAAGCGTGATGTTTTGGAAACGGCCACACAGCGGCCGCTCCGCGCCGTTTTGCTGCGTTAGTGAGCAACGGGATGCCTATAGTCGTGAGGAGGGGGCGCGAAGTCAATTGGATGTGTTACGGGGGTGTTACTGGGTGGGGGGATCGGGTGTTACCGGGCGATTGCTGCAAGCGCCAGGGCAGCCGCTATCAGCCCCGATGCAACCTCAAGCCAACCGCTCCAGCCCCTCGAACGGACAGGCCGCCAGGAGATCGACCAGCAAGCGCCCATCCGCCAGCCGCAAGCCAGCCGGCGCCACCTCGGCCAGCGGGTACAACACGAAAGCCCGCGCCTGCATATGGTAATGCGGCACCTTCAGCCGAGGCTCATCGATGACGCGGTCGCCGAACAGCAGAACGTCGAGGTCCAGCGTGCGTGGCCCCCAGCGTTCGGCCCGCACGCGGCCCTGTTCATTTTCGATGGCCTGCAGGGCGTCGAGCAACGCCAATGGCGACAGTTCGGTCTCCAGGCGCGCTACCGCATTGGTGTAGCGCGGTTGGCCGGGTGACAGCGACTCACTGCTGTACAGCGCCGAAACCTGCAAGCCGCGGCTCGATGGCAACTGCGCCAGCGCATCGATGGCCTGGCGCAGTTGCTCCGCAGGTTCGGCCAGGTTGCTGCCCAGACCGATATACACGACTTCCATGGCTTACTCGCCCGAGTCCGCCGCGGCGTTACGCTTGCGCTTGGCGCCCGTGCGCTTGCGCTTGCGCGGGCCGGTGCCGCTTTCGTCCTTGCTGCCCAGGTCACGGATCATGTCGCGACGCTCGCTGTCGTTGGCGTCCTGGTAGTCGGTCCACCATTCGCCCAGGCCGTCGGTCTGCTCACCGGCGCTTTCACGCAGCAGCAGGAAGTCGTAGCCGGCACGGAAGCGCGGGTTGTCCAGCAACAGGTCGGCGCGCTTGCCGCTGCGCCGTGGCAAGCGTTCCTGCATGTCCCAGATCTCGCGGATCGGGATGGTGAAGCGCTTGGGAATGGCGATGCGCTGGCACTGTTCGGCGATCAGTTCGTGGGCACCTTCCTGCATGGCCGGGATCGGCGGCATGCCGCGTTCCTGCAGGCGCAGCACGCGGGCGGGCAGAGCCGGCCACAGCAGGGCAGCGAACAGGAAAGCGGGGGTTACCGGTTTGCCCTGCTTGACGCGCAGGTCGGTGTTCTTCAGCGCTTCGCTGATCAGCGTGTGGGTGTAGGTCGGCGAATGTTCCAGGGCTTCGGCGCTGGCCGGGAACAGTGGGTCGAACAACTGCAGGTCCACCAGCATTTCGAAGGTGTCAGCGGCATGGCCGGAGAGGAACAGCTTCAGGCTTTCCTCGAACAGCCGGGCCGACGGGATCTCGCGCAGCATGGGCGCCAGTTCGCGGATCGGCGCGGCAGTGTGCTTCTCGATGCCGAAATCCAGCTTGGCGGCAAAACGCACGGCACGCAGCATGCGCACCGGGTCTTCCTGGTAGCGCTGCACCGGGTCGCCGATCAGGCGGATCAGGTGGTTGCGAATGTCGTGCACGCCGTTGGCGTAATCGAGGATGCGCTCGCTGACCGGGTCGTAATACAGGGCGTTGATGGTGAAATCGCGTCGCTGGGCGTCCTCTTCGAGGGTGCCGTAGACGTTGTCGCGCAGGATGCGACCGCTTTCGTTACGCGACGACTGGTTGCTGTCTTCCTCTTCCTCATCCTGGGGATGGTTGGCGCGGAAGGTAGCGACCTCGATGATTTCGCGGCCGAAATGGATATGCACCAGCTTGAACCGCCGGCCAATCACCCGGGCATTGCGGAACTCCGCACGCACTTGTTCGGGGGTGGCGCTGGTGGCGACGTCGAAGTCCTTGGGGGTGATATTGAGCAGCATGTCACGCACGCAACCGCCCACCAGATAGGCCTGATAGCCCGCGTTCTGCAGGCGTTCGACGATGCTCACCGCATGGCGGCTGAACTGGTTGCGCTGCAGCGAGTGTTGCCCGCTATTGAGCACTTCGGGCGTGGTGCGCAGGTGCTGCGGACGACGCACGGGGGTACGGAAAGACTGGAACAGCTTCTTCAGCATGGGATGCACTGTTTGAAGGAATGTTCGGCCATGAATGGAGAATGACCGCATGATGGGCGGGGATTCTAGCATTTAGTCGGGGGATGGTGTAGGACGCAGCGCAAGGAGGGGGACGAAACGCGAAAAATCAGGGGGCCGGAAACCACAAGGGGAGCCGAAGCTCCCCCAGAATGTAGTTGCATGCTCTTCTTGTTTTTTGTTCGGGCTTCTTGTTTTTGTTAACGCCCTGCCCAGAAGGTCTTTGCCTGTGGGCTGCTCCCTAACCGGGAGTCAAGAGCAAACGGATTGCTTTGGTCGCTGTGCTGTAGTCATCCAGTGCTGGCTCTGCTTTTCAGTGCAGTTTTTGTTGTTCTCTGCCTGGCTGTGGGGCGAACCCCGCGTTACAACGCCTCTCCAAAAGAATCAGTTAGCTGCGCCTCCGCCGTGTTGTTCTTGTTATGCGTGAGCCGTTTCATCTTGTTTTTATTCTAGTGTGTCATTTGCTTATTGTTGTTCTTGTACCAAATACATAGCAGGTGCCGTGCCAACTTCTTAAAACCCTTGTAAAACAAGGGCTTGAGTCGTTTGATGGCGCTTGGCTAGTGCTTGTTTACGCCGTCATTCGTTACCGTGCGACTCGAGATCTGTTACGCCTCGCGGGTGGGGGTAACAGTTTGTCACGCCCCCTGTTTGTTACCCCGTGACAGTGGTGTAACAGCTGAAACGTATCAGCTTTCGCTGGTAGCCCCCGACTTGCGGCGGGGTATGCCCAGGCGCTGTCGTCGCTCCCACAGGCATTTGCGACTCACGCCCAATTTGCGCGCCAGTTCGGTTTCCGTCATGTGGTCCTGGTGCTCGAGCACGAAGTGCTGGAAATAGTCCTCCAGCGACAGGTCTTCGGTGGGCTCGTGGCTGTTGCCACTGGCATTGCCGGCCTGGGTGGGCACCATCGGGTCGAAGGCATCATCGTCCAGGTCTTCGAGCTCGATATCGATGCCCAGCAGCTCGGCGGAAATCTCCGGGCTTTCGCTGAGAATCACCGAGCGCTCCACGGCATTTTCCAGTTCCCGCACGTTACCCGGCCACGAATAGTGTCGGATAGCCTGTTCTGCCTCGGCGGAAAAACGCAGGTCGTTGCGGCCGATACGGGCGCTCTGGCGGGCCAGGAAGGCGTTGGCGATCTCGTTCACGTCGGCGCCACGCTCGCGCAGGGCCGGAAGCTTCAGGGCTATGACGTGCAGACGGTAGTACAGGTCTTCACGGAATTGGCCGACCTTGGCCAGGCTCTTGAGGTCCCGGTGGGTGGCGGCGATCAGGCGAACGTCGACTTTCTGCGACTGCACCGAACCTACTCGGCGAATTTCGCCTTCCTGCAACACGCGCAACAGCCGCGCCTGGGCTTCCAGGGGCAGCTCGCCGATTTCGTCGAGGAACAGCGTGCCGCCGTCCGCCGCTTCGACCAGGCCGGCACGGCCGGCGCTGGCACCGGTGAACGCGCCTTTTTCGTGGCCAAACAGCTCAGACTCGATCAGGGTTTCCGGAATGGCCGCGCAGTTGACCGAAATCATCGGCGCCTTGGCCCGGCGTGACAGATTGTGCAGGGCGCGGGCTACCAGTTCTTTACCGGTACCCGACTCGCCCTGGATCAGCACGTTT
This sequence comes from Pseudomonas sp. RIT-To-2, assembly GCF_029623465.1. Taxonomy (NCBI): domain Bacteria; kingdom Pseudomonadati; phylum Pseudomonadota; class Gammaproteobacteria; order Pseudomonadales; family Pseudomonadaceae; genus Pseudomonas; species Pseudomonas sp. RIT-To-2. The sequence goes on from NZ_JAPYKM010000018.1 coordinate 96,954, forward strand.
GAGTCGGTAGGCGCTACCTTGCGGATCTTGCTGTACATATCCTGCATGGGCGGGCACGAGCCGATGATGCCGATTTCGCCATTGGCGTTTTCGGCGCCGGCAGGCGCCTTGGCACTGCCATTGGCACGTTCCGCGGGCGCCGGGGCAGCCGCGGGGGCGCTTTGGCGGTCGCGCAGGATGCGCGCCACGGCCTGCAGCATTTCGTCGTGGTCGAAAGGCTTGGCGATGTAGTCCACCGCGCCCATCTTCATGGAGTCCACAGCCGAGCGCAGGCTGGCGTAGCTGGTCATGATCAGCACCGGCTTGCCCTGGCCCAGTTTGATCAGCTCGGTGCCCGGGGCGCCAGGCAGGCGCAGGTCACTGACGATCAGGTCGAAGGTGGGGATGGAGAAGCGTTCCTGTGCCTCTTGCACGGAGCCGGCTTCGCTGACCTGGTACTGATTCCGTTCAAGCAGGCGGCGCAGGGCAGAACGAATAATGGTTTCGTCTTCGACGATCAGAATGTGCGGCATTGATTCAATTCTCTCGACGGTCTCAGTTCACGGCGGACGTCGCTTCGACATGACGCGGCAAGGTCACCCGAATACGGGTACCGCGCTGGCTTTGAGTATCAGCCGGGCTGTCGATGGTGATCTGTCCATAATGCTCTTCAACGATGGAATAGACCAGAGCAAGCCCCAGTCCGGTTCCCTCGCCCGGATCCTTGGTAGTGAAGAAGGGTTCAAACAGGCGGTCCATGATGTTCTTGGGAATGCCGCTGCCTTCGTCCTCGACGATCAGGTCCACGGTGTGTTCACTGGCCTCGCTCTTGACCCGCACCGCGCTGCCGGCGCTGGAGGCGTCGCGGGCATTGGACAGCAGGTTGATCAACACCTGGGCCAGGCGCTGCGGGTCGCCTTCCACCCAGTGGTCGGGGTCGCAGAGGTTGTAGAACTGCACTTCGAAATTGCGCCGGTTCAGGGCCAGCAGGCCAATGGCATCCTGGGCTACTTCCGACAGGTTCACCGGTTCGTCGCTGTGCTGGTGGCTGCCGGCGTGGGCGAAGCTCATCAGCGACTGCACGATGCGCGATACGCGCTTGGTCTGTTCGAGGATCTGGCTGCTGAGCTCGGTGATCTCACCGTCTTCCTCGCGCTCTTCGCGCAGGTTCTGCGCCAGGCAGGCGATGCCGGTGATCGGGTTGCCGATTTCGTGGGCCACGCCTGCAGCCAGGCGGCCGATGCTGGCCAGCCGTTCCGAGTGCACCAGCTTGTCTTCCAGCATCTGGGTGTCGGTGAGGTCTTCCACCAGCAGCACCAGGCCACTGTTGCCGGGGGCCAGGGGCTCGTCGATGGCGGCCTTGTGCAGGTTCAGCCAGCGGGTCTGGCCGTCCAGGCCCAAGCGCTGTTTGTGCAGGTGTTCATCGGGAACGTTGATGAAGCCTTGCAGCAGGCCGCGCCATGGCTCGCCGATGGTCATCAGGCGCGAGCCCACCACGCGCTGGGCAGCGATGCCGGTCAGTTCTTCCATGGCCTTGTTCCACATCAGGATCTCCTGGTCCTTGGCCAGGGAACAGACGCCCATGGGCAACTCTTGCAGGGTCTGGCGGTGGTAGCGGCGCAGGGCGTCCAGTTCGGCGGCCAGGCCCGTGAGGCGTGAGTGGTAGTCTTCCAGGCGGCTTTCGATGAAGTGGATGTCTTCGGTCACATAGTTTTCATTGCCGGACTTGTACGGCAGGAAGGTCTCGACCATGTCCTGGGCCACGCTTGGGCCCATCAGCCCCGACAGGTTGGCCTCGATGCGGTCACGCAGGCGGCGCAGGGCGTAGGGGCGGCGCTCGTCGAAGGGCAGGTACAGGTCCCGCAGCGCCTGTTCCACTTCCTTCTGCGCGGCCTTGGCACCCAGCGGCTTGGCCAGTTGGGTGGCGAATTCCTGGGGGGAGGCGGCGTGCAGTTCGCGGCGCTGCGGGCGGCGCACGTTATCCACGGCGCAGGCCTCGGCCGCGCTGGCTTCCTCGGGGCTGGGGTTACTGAACAGCGAGATCAGGGTGAACATCAGTACGTTGGCGGCCAGCGACGCGATGGCCGCCATGTGCCAACTGGTGTCGTCGAGCACGTAGATCATGTTCAGCAGCGGGATGTAGAACCCCTGCAGGTTGCCGATCAGCGGCAACAGCATGGTCACCATCCACACCAGAATGCCGGCCAGCAGCCCGGCGATGAAGCCCCGGCGGTTGGCGGTGGGCCAGTACAGCACCGACAACACCCCAGGCAGGAACTGCAGGGTGGCGACGAAGGCAACGATGCCCAGGTTGGCCAGGTCCTGGGCGGTGCCCAGCAACAGGTAGAAGGCGTAGCCGGCCATGATGATGGCCACGATCAGCCCACGCCGCGTCCACTTCAGCCAGCGGTAGATGTTGCCTTCGGCGGGTGGCTGGTAAAGGGGCAGCACCAGATGGTTCAGCGCCATGCCCGAAAGCGCCAGTGTCGTGACGATGATCAGCCCGCTCGAGGCTGACAGCCCACCCACATAGGCCAGTAGCGCCAAGGCCTTGCTGTTGGCGGCGATGCCCACACCCAGGGTGAAGTATTCCGGGCTGGTGGTGGCCCCCAGGCGCAGGCCGGCCCACAGGATAAGCGGCACGGCCAGGCTCATCAGCAGCAGGAACAGCGGCAGGCCCCAGCTGGCGCTGACCAGCGAGCGCGGGTTGAGGTTTTCGGTGAAGGCCATGTGGTACATGTGCGGCATGACGATGGCCGAGGCAAAGAACACCAGCAGCAAGGTGCGCCATGGGCCTTCCTGCAGGGGCGTGTGCAGGGCGGCGAGGGCGGTCTGGTTCTGCAGCAGCCACAGTTCCAGTTCATGGGGGCCGTTGAATACCCCGTATAGCGCGTACAGGCCGATGCCGCCGACCGCCACCAGTTTGATGATCGACTCGAAGGCGATGGCGAACACCAGGCCTTCGTGTTTCTCGCGGGTAGCGATGTGGCGTGAGCCGAAGAAAATGGTGAACAGCGTGATCAGCGCGCAGAAGGCCAGAGCCACCCGGTTCTGCACGGGTTCGCGGGTGAGGATGCCGATGGAGTCGGCCACTGCCTGAATCTGCAGGGCCAGCAGGGGTAGCACGCCGATCAGCATGAACACGGTGGTCAGCGCGCCGGCCCAGGTGCTGCGAAAGCGGAAGGCGAACAGGTCAGCTAGGGACGACAGCTGATAGGTGCGGGTGATCTTCAGTATCGGGTAGAGCAGCACCGGCGCAAGCAGAAAGGCGCCGGACACCCCCAGGTAGCACGCCAGGAAACCATAGCCGTACTGGTAAGCCAGGCCCACCGTACCGTAGAACGCCCAGGCGCTGGCGTACACCCCCAGTGACAGGGTGTAGGTGAGGGGGTGGCGAATGATTGCGCGCGGGATCATTCCCCGTTCGCTGACCCAGGCCACGCCGAACAGCACCAGCAGATAGCAGGCGCTGATCAGGATCATCTGGGTGAGGCTAAAGCTCATCGGCATCACGTTGGCTCTGGAGAATGAAAGTCACCACGATCAGGATCAGCCAAAGCAGATAAGGCCGATACCAGGCGCCGGTCGGTTCTATCCACCAGTCCATGATCGCGGGGGAGAACAGGTAGATACCGACTACCAGCAGCAGGACCAAACGGTAGATATACATGCCGGCCTCCTCAGTGGATGAACGTCAAACCCCAGGGTGCTCGACTTATTATTGTATGCGTGGGCAAAAACGGTGCGGCGATGGTAACGCAAGCGCAACGTAGTGCAACCGGAAGTTCGCTACATAGCCCGTAGCAGCGGACCTGGCCGCGTCGGCGCCAGACTCGCTGCCCCTGATGCCCCGCGGCGCCAGGTTCAAGGCTGCAGTTGCGCCTCGGCCAACGTGAGAACGCGGGGAATCAGGCTGGCATCCCACTGGGCGATGCCCCAGCCCAGTATTTCATTCGCCGTAGCATCACGCAGCTCGGCAGGCGCCGGTTGCCCCAAGGCACGCAAGGCTCGCAACAGCAACGGCCCGGCTTCGTCGGCCTGCAACGGCGGCGAGCGGTAGCTCTTGCCCAGCTTGTTGCCGTCAGGCTGGATGATCAACGGCACGTGCAGGTACGTGGGCTGCGGCAACCCCAGCAGTTCTTGCAGGTAGAGTTGGCGGGGTGTGGAGTCCAGCAGGTCGGCGCCGCGCACGATGTGCGTCACCCCCTGCCAGGCATCGTCCAGCACCACGGCCAGTTGGTACGCGTACAGGCCGTCGCGGCGGCGAATCACGAAATCACCGGAATCGCGGCCCAGGTGCTGTGCGAAACGCCCCTGCACGCGGTCTTCGAAGGCGTAGTTCAATTCCGGCACGCGGATGCGAATCGCCGCGTCGTCCTGGCCATGCCCGGCGTTGCGGCACAGGCCGGGATAGATGCCTTGATAGGGCTCCAGCTGCTTGCGCGAGCAGGTACAGGCATAGGCCAGCCCTTGCTGGAACAACCGGTCGATCACCTGGCCATAGGCGTCGTGGCGCTGGCTTTGATAGGCCACCTCACCGTCCCACTCAAAGCCATAGTTTTCCAAAGCAGTCAGGATGGCCGCCTGGGCACCGGGCATTTCCCGCGGTGGGTCCAGGTCTTCCATGCGCAGCAGCCAGCGGCCGCCAACAGCGCGGGCATCAAGGTAGGAGGCGAGGGCCGCGACCAGCGAGCCGAAATGCAGGAAACCGCTGGGGGTTGGCGCGAAGCGGCCAATGTAGGCAGGCGTGTTCATGGGAACAGGTTACTGGATAAATTGGCGAAGGGGGGGGCAGGGGCCCCGGGGCGCGATGCGCGCCCCGGGTGCGACAGGTCATTTGCCGACCTGTTTTTCCTTGATCTCAGCGAGGGTCTTGCAGTCGACGCAGAGGTCGGCGGTAGGACGGGCTTCGAGGCGGCGTACACCGATTTCGACGCCACAGGACTCGCACCAGCCGTATTCTTCGTCGGTGATCAGTTGCAGGGTCTTGTCGATTTTCTTGATCAGCTTGCGCTCGCGATCGCGGGCGCGCAGCTCCAGGGCGAACTCTTCTTCCTGGCTGGCACGGTCGGCAGGGTCAGGGAAATTGGCTGCTTCGTCCTTCATGTGGTCCACGGTCTTGTCGACGCCGACCATCAGTTCCATTTTCCATTTCTGCAGGATCTTGGTGAAGTGGGCGCGCATGGGCTTGCCCATGTACTCCTCGCCGGGAGCTACAACATAAGGCTCGATGCCACTTTCCAGTGTTTGGGTAGATGCTTGCTTTTCATTGGTGGACATTGGTTGACCGCCTCTCGCTCTTCTAATCCATTGCGCAGGATGCTCCATCTCCGACACCCGCCGGCCCTGCGACTGCAAGCCGGCGAACTTAGCAGATCAATCCAGGCGGCGCCACTCCCGGTTGTCGAGCCTGTCGAAGATGGCGTCAAAGCATATGGACCGGCCGTTTCGCGACACGTTCGGCTGCCACGTCCGGTAGAATCGTTATTTTACACCCTTTTAAGGAAGGTCAATGGCCCAGCCCTACAGTGCGCGCAGCCGCGCCATCGAACCCTTTCACGTGATGGCGCTGCTGGCGCGCGCCAATGAGCTGCAGGCGGCGGGCCATGACGTGATCCACCTGGAAATCGGCGAGCCGGATTTCACCACTGCCGAGCCGATCATCCAGGCCGGCCAGGCTGCCTTGGCCAACGGCCACACTCGCTACACCGCCGCCCGCGGCCTGCCGGCGTTGCGCGAGGCCATCGCCGGTTTCTATGACCAGCGTTACGGCGTCGACATAGACCCCCAGCGTATTCTCATTACCCCGGGCGGCTCCGGCGCACTGCTGTTGGCCAGCAGCCTTTTGGTGGACCCTGGCAAGCACTGGTTGCTCGCCGACCCGGGTTACCCCTGCAACCGCCATTTCCTGCGCCTGGTTGAAGGTGCGGCACAGTTGGTACCGGTAGGCCCTGAGGTGCGTTATCAACTGACGGCTGACCTGGTAGCCCGGCATTGGGACCACGACAGCGTCGGCGCCCTGGTGGCCTCGCCCGCCAACCCAACCGGCACACTGCTCAGCCGCGACGAGCTGGCCAGCCTTTCCCAGGCCCTCAAGGCCCGCAATGGCCACCTGGTGGTGGACGAGATCTATCACGGCCTCACTTACGGTGTTGAGGCCGCGAGCGTGCTGGAAGTGGACGATCAGGCGTTCGTCCTGAATAGTTTTTCGAAATATTTCGGCATGACCGGTTGGCGCTTGGGATGGTTGGTGGCGCCACCCGAGGCGGTCCCTGAGCTGGAAAAACTGGCCCAGAACCTGTACATCAGCGCGCCGAGCATGGCCCAGCATGCCGCCCTTGCCTGTTTTCAGCCCGACACCCTGGCGATTCTGGAGGAGCGCCGCGCCGAATTTGGCCGCCGTCGCGATTTCCTGCTGCCGGCACTTCGCGAACTGGGCTTCGGCATTGCCGTGGAGCCGGAGGGGGCGTTTTACCTGTACGCCGATATCAGCAGGTTTGGCGGCGATGCCTTCGCGTTCTGCCGGCACTTCCTGGAAACCGAGTATCTGGCCTTCACCCCTGGGTTGGACTTCGGCCGGCACCAGGCCGGCCACCATGTGCGCTTTGCCTACACCCAAAGCCTGCCACGCTTGCAGGAAGCAGTGGAACGCATCGCGCGTGGATTGCGGAGCTGGCAAGGCTGATGGAATTCAATCCCCCCCTGGAAGAGGGCCGTCTGCTGCGTCGCTACAAGCGTTTTCTTGCCGACATCCGCACCCTGGACGGCGAAGAACTGACGATCCACTGCCCCAATACGGGCTCGATGTTCAACTGCATGGTCGAAGGCGGGCAGGTGTGGTTCAGCCGCTCCAACGACCCCAAGCGCAAGCTGCCGGGCACCTGGGAGATCAGCGAAACACCCCAGGGGCGGCTGGCGTGCGTCAATACCGGGCGGGCCAACCGGTTGGTGGAAGAGGCGTTGAACGCGGGTGTCATTACGGAGTTGGCCGGGTTTACCGCCCTCAAGCGTGAAGTGGCCTACGGAGAGGAGGGCAGTCGGGTGGACTTCTGCCTGCAATTCCCGACCGGGCCGGCCTACGTCGAGGTCAAAAGCGTGACCCTGGGGTTTGATGGCCATGGGGTCGCGGCCTTTCCCGATGCCGTGACCCAGCGGGGCGCCAAGCACTTGCGGGAATTGGCGGCCCTGGCACGCAATGGTGTGCGAGCGGTGCAGTTGTATTGCGTGAACCTGACCGGCATCGAGGCGGTACGGCCTGCCCATGAGATCGACAGCGGCTACGCAGAGGCGCTGAAGGTGGCGGCGCAGGCGGGCGTCGAGGTGATCGCCTACGGGGTGCACCTGGACAGCCAGCGGGTTTACATCGACCGGCCATTGTCAGTCATCCTGTAACGGGCTGGCCTGCAGGGCTGCGTCCCAGGCGCTGCGCGGGTGCTGATGCACCGCGTGAAGCCCGACGCAGCCTTGCGAGCGCTGCTACGCGGGGGGGAGCGTCATACCTGGACCCAAATCCCGCGCTCATCCTCGCGGCAATCGAAGTTCTCCAGTTCCTTGCCCTCGCAGGGGCCCGCCACGCATTCGCCGCTGTCCATCAGAAACAGTGCCCCATGGCTGGAGCAGCGGATCATGCTGGCGCTCTCGTCCAGAAACACGTCAGCCTCCCACTGCAAGGCCGTTCCCCGGTGCGGGCAGCGGTTACGGTAGGCGTACACCCGCCCTTCGCGGCGCACCACGAACAGCTTGATGCCTTCGCATTCGAAACCACGGCTTTGCGCTTCGCCCAAAGCGCCGCTCTCACACAGCCAGTGCATGTAGACCTCTATTGTTTTACCTGATGATACAAGGGCCGGCTTGACGCTCAAATGCAAATAATTATCAAATGAAACGATGGGTTGCCGTTCGGGCGGGCATTCAACGGGATTACGCCTGGCGCTGCAACCATTGTCAGTCATTGCAATGAGGATAGAGTGATGCGCTTGAGCGCCAGGGTCATCGGTTTCACCGCGGCAATGCTATTCCACCCTTGGGCGCTTGCCGTCGAGACCCTGCCGCAACACTGGGTAAGCGCCGGCGGTGCCTTGACCGAGTGGGTGGTGGCCATGGGTGGGGAGGGCAAGCTGGTGGGCGTGGACACCACCAGCCAACACCCGGACAGCGTCAAGGCGCTCCGTAGCATTGGCTACCAGCGCGCCTTGTCGGCAGAAGGCATCCTGAGCCTGGCACCGCGCCCGGACATCCTGATTGGCACCGAGGAAATGGGGCCGCCGCCGGTCCTGCAACAGATTCGTGCCGCCGGCGTGGGTGTGGAGATGTTCGATAGCAAGCCGGAGCTTCCCACATTGCAGGCCAACCTGCTGCACCTGGGTCGCCTGCTGGGGGATGAAGCCCACGCCGGCCAGTTGTTCGATGACTACCGCCAGCAGTTGGCCCGCCACCAGGCCTGGGTACGCCAGGCTGAAGCGCAACACCCTGCGCCTGGGGTGATCCTGATGCTGGGGCACATGGGTGCGAAGCCGCTGGTGGGCGGCCCGGGTACGGTGGCCGACTGGATGATCACCCAGGCCGGCGGGCACAACCTGGCTACACAGCCGGGCTACAAGAACTTCTCCACCGAGGTGCTGGCGGCGCTGGACCCGCAAGTCATCGTGTTCGCCGACCGTACCCTGAGCGGCGATGCGGCCATCGCCGCGCTGCTCAAGGACAACCCGGCCCTGGCCAATACCAGTGCGGTGAAGGACAAGCGCATCGTGCAGGTTGACCCCACGTTGCTGGTCGGTGGCCTGGGCCCGCGCTTGCCCGCGAGCCTCGGCAGCCTGTCCCAGGCGTTCTACCCTGACGCCAAACCCGTCCAATGAGGCCGATGCTGGCGCCGAGGATACTATTCATTGGCCTGGGCGGGCTGTGCCTGTTGGCCACCTGGCTTTCGCTGGCCCTGGGGCCGGTCAGCCTGCCGTTGCTCGACACCTTGCGGGCCGGGTTGCACCTGGCCGGGTTGCCATTGAGCGGTCAGGGGCTGGAACAGGCGGAAATGATCCTGGGGCAGATCCGCCTGCCCCGCACCTTGCTGGGCCTGGCGGTAGGCGCCGTGCTGGCACTGGCGGGCGTGGCCATGCAGGGGCTGTTTCGCAATCCGCTGGCAGACCCGGGGCTGGTGGGCGTTTCCAGTGGCGCGGCATTGGGCGCTGCTGTCGCCATCGTCTGCGGCAGTGCCCTGGGCGGCTTGCCGTCGTTCCTTGAACCGTACCTGCTGTCGGCTTGTGCGTTTCTGGGCGGCCTGGCAGTGACGGCGCTGGTGTACCGGCTGGGGCGCAAGGACGGCCAGACCAGCGTGGCCGTGATGCTGCTGGCCGGCGTGGCGCTGACCGCATTGGCCAGTTCGGCGGTGGGCTTGTTCACCTACTTGGCCGACGACGCTACCCTGCGCACTCTGACGTTCTGGAACCTGGGCAGCCTCAACGGTGCCAGTTACCAGCGTTTGTGGCCGCTGTTGCTGATCGCCCTGGGTGTGGCGCTGTGGCTGCCGCGCAGGGCTCAGGCGCTGAATGCCTTGCTGCTGGGGGAATCGGAGGCGCGCCACCTGGGCATCGAAGTGGAACGGCTCAAGCGCGAACTGGTGCTGTGCACGGCCCTGGGCGTGGGCGCCGCCGTCGCAGCGGCAGGGCTGATCGGTTTCGTCGGCCTGGTGGTACCGCACCTGGTGCGCCAGGTCGCGGGGCCCGACCATCGCGTGCTGCTGCCCGCATCGCTGCTGGCCGGGGCCAGCCTGGTGCTGTTCGCCGACCTGATCGCGCGCATGGCGCTGGCGCCGGCGGAACTGCCCATCGGCATTGTCACGGCGTTCCTGGGGGCGCCGTTCTTTCTTTATCTGTTGGTGCGGGGGCGTCCCTGATGTTGCGTGTGGATAACCTGCAAGTGGTACGCGGGCGCGAGACTGTGCTCAGTGGCGTGAGCCTGGCGTTGCAGGCGGGCGAGGTGCTGGGCGTGCTGGGGCCCAACGGTGCGGGCAAAAGCACCTTGCTGGGCGCATTGTGTGGCGAGTTGACGGCAGCCGAAGGAGACGTCTTTCTGCATGACCGGCCCCTGGCACAATGGTCCGGGCCCGAACGCGCGCGGCGCCTGGCGGTATTGCCCCAGGTCTCGACCCTGGGCTTTGCCTTTCGCGTGGAGGACGTGGTGGGCATGGGCCGGCTGCCCCATGGCAGCGGCCTGGTGCGCGATGCCGAAATCATCACCGCTGCCCTTCAGGCCGCAGATGCCGCCCACTTGCGTGATCGCAGTTACCTGGCGCTGTCGGGCGGAGAACGGCAACGGGTGCACCTGGCGCGGGTGTTGGCGCAATTGTGGCCGGGGGACGCGGGTGTCACCCTGTTGCTGGATGAGCCTACTTCGGCCCTTGACCCGTTGCACCAGCACACCACCCTGCAGGCGGTGCGCGATTTTGCCGACCGGGGGGCGGCCGTACTGGTGATTCTGCATGACCTGAACCTGGCGGCACGGTATTGCGACCGGATCCTGCTGTTGCAGAACGGACGGCCCTATGCCCTGGATACACCCCAGCGGGTGTTGCAGCCTGAAGGGGTGAAAGCGGTTTTCGGCCTGGACGTGCTGGTGCAGCCGCATCCGGAGCGTGGGCACCCGCTGATCATCGCGCGCTGAACTGGCCCGCTCCTGAAGGGCGGAGGCCGAATTACGGGCAAAAAAAGACCCGGCAAAAAGCCGGGTCAATAACCGTGATTAGCCTGATGAGGAGATAATCTGAGAGTCCGAACCAAGGCCTTTCAAATCATCACTGGCCTCGCGACCAGATGTGATAATCATAACAATTCTCATTTCGAAGTCAACAGCAGGCTGCATTTATTTTCATTGCCCGCTCATCAGCCCCGTCACCTGGCGGTTCAGGGCCTCGATCCGCCGGGCCATGCTCTCGATCAGGCTGTGGGCAATGCGCGGGTTGGTCTGGGTCAGGCTGAGGAACTGCTCGCGGGGAATGATCATCAGCGTGCACGGTTCGCTGGCGATGACCGTGGCGCTGCGTTTTTCATGGGTGAATACGGCCATGGCGCCGAAGATCTCGTCCTTGGGCACGTCCCCCACTTTGTGCCCGTCCACGAATGCTTCGGCGCGGCCTTCGATGATCACGAACACATGGTCGGCGTCGTCACCCTGGTTGATCAGTACCTCGCCGGCTGCCACATGCTTGAAACCATTGTTGGCGCGGTATTCGGGTTGCTTGAGCCGGGTAATGGCATCGCACAGCAGGGTGGTCTGGCCGGTCAGGTACTCGATCAGCAGTTCCTGGGTGCTCGGGGTGGCGTTGATGTGGGCCAGTACTTCGGTACGCGTGTAGGGCACCACCCGCAGGGCGCCGTCGCTGCTGTAGTGGCAGGCCAGGTCGTCGCGGTTCTGATAGAGGCCCAGCAGGTCGCCGTCCTGCAGGTAAAACAAGGGGCGCTGGTTGATGCGCGCTTGCACCAGGCCGCTGTCGATCAGGTAAAGGTGGGTGTCGTTGAGCAGGGTCGACAGGTCGGCGCCCGCCTCCAGCTCCAGGGCCGGCCCTTCTGGTGCCACGCCCAGCAACAACTGCGGGCCGATGCCCTGCAGGCGGTTGACCCAGGCATCGGCGTAGGCCGGCTGCTCTCCAAATAGATACATGTGCGACTCCCTCGACCGTCGGGCCTGACCCGCGGGCGCGGTCAGTTTTTACGACGAGACGATATCGCGTCGAGTTGCTGATTCAAAGCCTCTTTGCGCTCGGGGGGAATGTCATTCCAGTGTACGTCCAGCAGGGCGCCTTCGATGGCGTACAGCAGCACCTTGGAGGCGCGGAACCCGCGGGTCTTGACCGCTCGGTAGGCGTCGACCGCGCCCAGGCGGCGCAAGTCCGAAGCGCTGTGGATGCCCACGGCATGCAGCCACTGCGCGGAGGTCTTGCCCAGGTTTTTCAAATGTTGAAGTTCATCGTTCATCAAGCCTCCTTGCGACGGCTGAACTGGGTCGAGGCTCATTTGCTGGCCGCTCTGATGAGGGAGTGTAGCGGCACTTTGGAAATGCGCTCAGGACGTGCTTTCCTGCAGTAATCAGCAGGTTGCGGGCAGCCGGAGGCCGGCGCAGGCTGCGCCGGACGACAAACTGAAATGCTTCAGCGTGTGCGGTAGCGCAGGCGGGTGCCGAAATTCACCGACATCAGGATCTCGTCGGCGGTCAATTCAACTGGGAAGTACGCGCCGGAAATCTGCGCGTTGGCCAGGCTGGCGCCTTCCATGCAGGTGTCGCGCAGGTCGAGGCCGCGCAAGTCGGCGGTGCGGAAATAGGCGTCGGTAAAGTCGATATCGCGCGCATCGAGTTCGCGCAGGTCCAGCCCGCGAAAGTCACCGCCACGAAAGTCCACCCGGGTGCCGGCAGGGCGTTCCTGGTTGAAGCCGCGAACATTTTCGTGGTGCACGAGGGCGTAGAGGTGGGAGTCGAGCTGCTTGGGCTGGCTCATGGCGACTTTCCTGTTGGAATTATTGACGCCATTATAGTGCCACTATTCGAAGGCCGTTATTGTCGACTGCTTCACGGCTGCAACAAATACCTGGGGCAAGCGCGCCCTGCCCACAGGAGCCAGCTCACCGGAGCCAGCCCCACGGGAGTCAGGAAAGCTTACAGCCCCGGCAGGCGCTGGCGGATCTGCTCCACCAGTTTGTCCAGGCTGCCGCTCTCATTGGTTTCCACGCGTTTGCTGAGCACCAGTTCTTCGGTGGTCAGCGGTTCGCGGCTGGCTTGCTGGGCCTTGACCACTTCCAGGGTGGCGTCGGACGGGTCGTTGTTTTCAGCCTGGCGCTGTTGCAGCCACGCTTCGAGCACGGCCTGTGGCGCGTTGCAATCGAGGATCAGGAACGGCACGCCAGTGGTCTCGGCAACGGCGGCAGCCTGCTGGCGCTGGTCGTGCTTGAGGTAGGTGGCATCGATGGCCACCGGGAAACCGGCGCGCAGGACGCCCTCGGCCACTTTGTGCAGGTGCTGGTAAGTGGCCACGCTGGCGTCGCTGCTGTAGATGCCGCTTTGCAGCAGGTTGTCGCCCTGTTGTTCACCGAACAGGCGCTTGCGCTCCACGTCCGAACGCAGGCGAATGGCGCCCAGGGCCTCGACCAGGCGCATGGCCACATGGCTCTTGCCCACCGCCGAGACGCCGCTGGTGATGGCCAGGAAGCGCGAGGGGATGGCGCTGTAGCTCTCGGCCAGGTTGGCGTATTTGCGATATTGCTTGAAGGTGGTGGCGCGCTGCACGGCGTCCGACTCCGGGGTCAGGCCGAACAGGGCGACCTTGGCCCGCACCAGGGCGCGATAAGCCTTGTAGAAGTTCAGCAGGTCCAGGCCACGGTAGTCACCGGTCAGTTCCAGGTACTGGCTGATGAAGCGGCGGGCCAGGCACTTGAGCCCGCGGTCTTCCAGGTCCATGGCCAGGAAGGCGGTGTCGGCGTAGACGTCGGTGAAGCGGAAGGGCTCGTTGAATTCGATGCAGTCGAAAATCACCACCTCGCCATCGATCAGGGTGGCGTTGCCCAGGTGGATGTCGCCGTGGCACTCACGGATGAAGCCGCCAGCCTTGCGTTCCTGCAGCAGAGGTTTGAGGCGGGCGAAGCTAGCCTGGGCCCAACCTTGCAGGGCATCGAGTTGTTGCAGGTCGGCGGCGTCCTTGAGGAAGGGGCGGATCTGCTCGAAGTTCTGCTCCACCGGGGCCATCACCGCTTCCGCGGTACCGGCTTCGTTGGCGGCGGGGACGATCGGAGCGTTCAGGTGGAACTCGGCGATCTGCCGGGCCATGGAATCGATATGCGTGCTGGTCAGTTCGCCGTTGGCCTGCAGGGTGCTCAGCAGGTTGCTCTGCGGGAACTGGCGCACCTGCAGGGCGTATTCGATGGCTGGGCCGTCGCCGCCGAACTGGGGGGCGTCGGCCGTGCCGGTGATTGGCAGCACCTGCAGGTACAGGTCGCTGGTCAGGCGCTGGTTCAGCCGCAGCTCTTCGTTGCAGAAGTGCTCGCGCGACGCCAGGCTGGAGAAGTCCAGGAAACCGAAGTTCATCGGTTTCTTGATCTTGTACACGTAGGGACCGGTGAGCAGTACCCAGGAAATGTGCGTTTCAATGACCTGGAAGGCTTCCACGGGGTGCGGGTAGAGGGCCGGGTTCTGCAGGGCGGCGATAAGGGCTTGGCTCACGGGCGGTCCTTCAACTGTCAAGAATTCGAGGCAGGCATTATGGCCGCTGGCGCAGGCCCTGCAAACCTTTCATGGGCGCTTGTCGTCGCGCGATGGGGACGCCTGCTCAGCCACGATAAAGTGCGTATAATCCGCCGCCATGACTCGATCCCGATCCTCCCGCACCCCTAAAAAACGCGCCTCCGGCGGCCTTCGTACCTGGCTTGGCTGGGGCTTGAAGCTGGGCCTCGTCGGCCTGGTGATACTGGCTGGCTTTGCCGTTTACCTCGACGCCATCGTGCAAGAGAAGTTTTCCGGCAAGCGCTGGACAATCCCGGCCAAGGTCTATGCCCGGCCGCTGGAGCTGTTCGTCGGCCAGAAACTGAGCGAGGCCGACTTCCTTACCGAACTCGATGCCCTGGGCTACCGCCGCACCACGGTGCTGGACGGGCCGGGCACGGCCGTGGTCAAGGGCACCGCGGTGAACCTCAATACCCGGGGCTTCCAGTTCTATGAAGGGCTGGAAAAGGCCCAGCCGGTGCAGGTGCGTTTCAATGGCGACTATGTGGCCGAGCTCAGCTCCACCACCGAGGCCAAATTGCCGGTGGTGCGCCTGGAGCCGCTGCTGATCGGTGGCCTGTACCCCAAGAACCTTGAAGACCGCATCCTGATCAAGCTCGACCAGGTGCCACCGCACTTGCTCGACACCCTGGTAACAGTGGAGGACCGCGACTTCTATCACCACTTCGGCGTGTCGCCCAAGTCCATCGCCCGGGCCATCTGGGTCAACACCTCGTCTGGCCAGATGCGCCAGGGCGGCAGTACCTTGACCCAGCAGTTGGTGAAGAACTTCTACCTGACCAACGAGCGCAGCCTGTCACGCAAGCTCACCGAAGCGATGATGGCGGTGTTGCTGGAGGTTCACTACAGCAAGCAGGAAATTCTCGAGGCGTACCTCAACGAGGTCTTCATCGGCCAGGACGGCCAGCGTGCAGTGCACGGCTTCGGCCTGGCCAGCCAGTTCTTCTTCAGCCAGCCGCTGTCGGAGCTCAAGCTGCACCAGGTCGCGTTGCTGGTGGGCATGGTCAAGGGGCCGTCCTACTACAACCCCCGTCGCTACCCGGACCGCGCCCTGGAACGCCGCAACCTGGTGCTCGACTTGCTGGCGCAGCAGGGCGTGGCAACGCAGGCCGAAGTGGATGCGGCGAAGAAGATGCCGCTGGGCGTGACCAAGCAAGGCAGCCTGGCGGACAGTTCGTTCCCCGGGTTCCTCGACCTGGTGAAGCGTCAGTTGCGTGAAGACTATCGTGATGAAGACTTGACCGAAGAAGGCCTGCGGATCTTCACCAGCTTCGACCCCATCCTGCAGATGAAGGCCGAGGCATCGGTCACCGATACCTTCAAGCGCCTGGGCAACCGCAAGGGCGTGGATGATGTAGAAGCCGCCATGGTCGTCACCAACCCGGAGAGCGGGGAAGTGCAGGCGCTGGTGGGCAGCCGTGTGCCGGGCTTCGCCGGTTTCAACCGGGCCCTTGACGCCGTGCGGCCGATCGGCTCGCTGGTCAAGCCGTCGATCTACCTGACCGCGCTTGAAAAGCCCAGCCAGTACACCCTCACCAGTTGGGTGAAGGACGAGCCGTTCGAAGTGAAGGGCGCTGATGGGCAAATATGGCGGCCGAAGAACTACGAAGGCAACTCCAACGGTACCATTTTCCTGTATCAAGGGCTGGCGCACTCGTTGAACCTGTCCACGGCGCGTTTGGGCCTGGACCTGGGCGTGCCCAACGTGTTCAAGACCATCGGCCGCCTGGGCGTCGACGTCGATTGGCCCACGTACCCCTCGATGCTGCTGGGCGCCGGTGGCATGTCGCCCATCCAGGTGGCGACCATGTACCAGACCATCGCCAACGGTGGCTTCAATACGCCAATGCGCGGCATCCGCAGCGTGCTGACCTCTGACGGCCAGCCGCTCAAGCGTTATCCGTTCCAGGTGCAGCAACGGTTCGACCCAGGCTCCATCTACCTGATTCAGAACGCCATGCAGCGTGTGATGCGCGAAGGTACCGGGCGTTCGGTGTACAACGTCCTGCCCAGTTCGTTGAACCTGGCCGGCAAGACCGGTACCAGCAACGACTCGCGCGACAGCTGGTTCGCCGGCTTCAGTCAGGACGTGCTGGCGGTGGTGTGGATAGGCCGCGACGATAACGGCAAGACACCGTTCACCGGCGCCACTGGTGCGCTGCAGGTGTGGACCAGCTTCATGAAGAAGGCCGACCCGCTGCCGCTGGATACCCCGGTACCGGACAACGTGGTGCAGGCCTGGATTGACCCGCACACCGGCCAGGGCTCCGATGCCAACTGCCCTGGCGCGGTGCAGATGCCGTATATTCGCGGTAGCGAACCTGCCGCAGGCGCGGCCTGCGGGGGTAGCCAGGCACCGGCCGATTCGGTGATGGATTGGGTCAAGGGCTGGCTGAATTGAACACAGCTTTAAGCTGCAAGCTAAAAGCGGCATGTCGAGGCGGGGCGCGGCGGTTTTTTCCTGCCGCTTGCCGCTTGAAACGTGCAGCTTCTTCCGCAAAGAGGAATCGAAGTGAATAAGTGGTGGTTTCCTGCTGTAACGGCGCTGGCGCTGCTCAACGGTTGCGCCAGTGTGCCGCAAGGGTCGATCCCGGTGGTGGACTCCAGTACCGCCGTGTCCAACAGTGAGCGAGTATCGGCCAACCGCGGTTATGCCTCGGTCCAGCGCCAGGCGCCGGCCGCCATGTCGCAAGATTCCGGTGTGGTCGTGATGCCTCAGGGCGATTCGGCACCCATGACCTTCGCCGCGCCCCAGAGCGCCTCGATCAGTACCGGGCCGATTACCCCTGGGCCGAGCACCTCGGCCCCGATCACGCCCCAGGCCTATAATAGCGCGCCGGTCACCAGCAACTACAGCATGCCGGCGACCAGCAATGCGCCTACCGGTATCCCCAGCAACAACACCAGTGGCGGCCTGGCGGCCGACGAACAGCTCGACGGCCCGGTGCTGGCCTTGCTGACCACCGCCCAGCAACAACAGGGCGGCGGCGACCTCAACGGTGCCTCGTCGAGCCTGGAGCGTGCCCAGCGCATTGCCCCGCGTGAGCCGCAGGTGCTTTACCGCCTGGCTCAGGTGCGCCTGTCCCAGGGTGACGCGCCTCAGGCCGAGCAACTGGCCCGCCGCGCTCTGACCTACGCCAACGGCCGCCCAGACCTGCAGGCCAGCCTGTGGACTACCATTGCCCAGGCACGCGAGAAACAGGGTGATTCGGCCGGCGCCGCACAGGCTCGTCAGAAAGCTTCGGGGAATTGAAGATGGACGCACGTTTTCCGCAGATCGCCGACCATCTGCTGCTGATCGAGCGTGAACTGCGGGTGCAGGGGTGGTGGGACGACACCCCGCCCAGCGCCGAAGCGTTGGCCAGCCAGGAGCCGTTCAGCGTCGACACGCTGGACTTTTCCCAATGGTTGCAATGGATTTTCCTGCCGCGCATGAAGCAGATTCTGGAGCAGGATCTGCCACTGCCCAATGCGTCGGGTATCTTGGCGATGGCCGAGATGGTGTACGCCAATGATGCCGAGAAAAGCCGCGGCATTCGCGTGCTGCTGCATCAGTTCGATGAATTGATCACGCAGGCAGGCTGATCCCCCGCCGGCGTCGCCCGGTTCTGCAAGATCGCTGTAGGAGCGGGCGAAGCTCGGGAAACAGGCCGCGCCGAGTTTATTGGCAGTTCTCGTCGATCTGCTTCTGCGTCAAGGTTATCTTGGCCTGACGCTCTTCCTCCGTCAGCCGCCGCAACTCCCCGCCCATGTTCTGCCGCACCCGCGGGTTGTTCTGCAACTGCGCCAGGTTCTTGCGACTGGTGTCGCAGAACGCCGCCATTTTTTCTTCCTGGTCCTGCACCTGCTGTCGCACCTGACGGTCGGCGGCCTGCTGCGCCACCTTGCCCTGGTTGGCGTCCGGCGCCTTCGGTGGCACCTGCGCTGGCGCCGGTACCGGCTTGGCCGCGTCCACCTGGGTCACGTTCTGGCCCGCTGGCGGCTGTGCGTCGAAGTGCGTCACGCCTTGCTCGTCCACCCATTTGTAGATCTGCGCGGCCAGCCCAGCGGGGCTTGCCAATGCCAGCGCGAGGGCGCCGAAGATGATCGCTCGCATGCTAATTCCTTGACCATTAACGCAATCATGAAACTACCTTGGGCGGTTCTGAGCAAATGTTTTCTGCATCTGGCTGAAAAATTAGCACGCATTAAATTGCAACAGATGGCTTGACTTGAGCGCCGCGAATCACAACAATCGTATTCCCGCTGTAGAGGGACTGCCAGAAGCAGACCCGCTCGGCAGATCATGAGGCGCACACCCGCGCCGACCTGTTACACCCGCAACGCGTTACCTCGCGCTGGGTGGGAAACCCCCGCAACACTTTGGGGAAGTCCCAATACTTGCTCAGTCAGTGCTGACGTAGTCGGCGACCACCGTCGCTCATGCTCTGCTGGCAGTAAACCTATTAAGACCCGTTCCCATGGAGCGGTATTCTGGCGTTTTAGAGGTGAACAACGTGGAGCTTTTATCTGGCGCTGAGATGGTCGTCCGCTTTTTGCGTGACGAAGGCGTTAAGCACATCTACGGGTACCCTGGCGGTGCTCTCCTGCATGTTTACGATGCCCTGTTCAAAGAACCGGAAGTGGAACACATCCTGGTTCGCCACGAGCAGGCCGCGACCCATATGGCTGACGGCTATGCCCGTGCCACCGGCAAGGCCGGCGTGGTACTGGTGACCTCCGGCCCAGGCGCGACCAATGCCATCACCGGTATCGCCACGGCCTACATGGACTCTATTCCCATGGTCGTGCTGTCCGGCCAGGTTGCCAGCACCCTGGTGGGTACCGATGCGTTCCAGGAAACCGACATGATCGGTATCTCCCGGCCGATCGTGAAGCACAGCTTCATGGTCAAGCACGCATCCGAGATCCCTGAAGTCCTGAAGAAAGCTTTCTACCTGGCGCAGTCCGGTCGCCCGGGGCCTGTCGTTGTCGACATCCCGAAAGACATGACCAACCCGGCCGAGAAGTTCGAATACGTCTACCCGAAAAAGGCCAAGCTGCGCTCCTACAGCCCGGCCGTTCGTGGCCACTCCGGTCAGATCCGCAAGGCCGTGGAAATGCTCCTGGCCGCCAAGCGTCCGGTGATGTACGCCGGTGGTGGCGTGATCCTGGGGGGTGGTTCGGCGCAGTTGACCGAACTGGCGCAACTGCTGAACCTGCCGGTCACCAATACCCTGATGGGCCTTGGCGCCTACCCGGGGATGGACCGTCAGTTCGTCGGCATGCTGGGCATGCACGGCAGCTACACCGCCAACCTGGCGATGCACCACGCTGACGTGATCCTGGCCGTGGGCGCGCGCTTCGATGACCGTGTCATCAACGGCGCGGCCAAGTTCTGCCCGAACGCCAAGATCATCCACATCGACATCGACCCGGCATCGATCTCCAAGACCATCAAGGCCGACGTGCCAATCGTTGGTCCGGTCGACAGCGTGCTGACCGAAATGGTCGCCACCCTGAAGGAAATCGGCGAAACCCCGAACAAGGAGTCGGTGGCCAGCTGGTGGAAGCAGGTCGACGAATGGCGTGGTGACAAAGGCCTGTTCCCTTACAACAAGGGTGACGGCAGCCTGATCAAGCCGCAGACCGTTATCGAGACCCTGTGCGAAGTCACCGGCGGCGACGCCTTCGTGACCTCGGACGTGGGTCAGCACCAGATGTTCGCGGCCCAGTACTACCGGTTCAACAAGCCTAACCGCTGGATCAACTCCGGTGGCCTGGGCACCATGGGCTTCGGCTTGCCGGCGGCCATGGGCGTGCAGATGAGCTTCCCCGATGCGCACGTTGCCTGTGTGACCGGTGAGGGCAGTATCCAGATGAACATCCAGGAGCTGTCCACCTGCCTGCAGTATGACCTGCCGGTGAAGATCATCCTGCTGAACAACGGCGTGCTGGGCATGGTCCGCCAGTGGCAGGACATGAGCTACGGTGGCCGTCATTCGCACTCGTACGTTGAATCGCTGCCTGATTTCGTCAAGCTGGTCGAGGCCTATGGCCACGTCGGCATGCGCATCACCGATCTGAAAGATCTGAAGCCGATGATGGAAAAAGCCTTCGCCATGAAGGACCGTCTGGTGTTCCTGGACATTCAGGTCGATGTCACCGAGCACGTCTACCCGATGCAGATCAAGGACGGTTCGATGCGCGATATGTGGCTGAGCAAGACGGAGCGTACCTAATCATGCGGCACATTATTTCCCTGCTGTTGGAAAACGAACCGGGTGCGCTGTCCCGTGTGGTCGGGTTGTTCTCGCAACGCAACTACAACATCGAAAGCCTGACCGTGGCCCCTACCGAAGACCCGACCCTGTCGCGTCTGACGCTGACCACATTCGGCCACGATGAAGTGATCGAGCAGATCACCAAGAACCTCAACAAGCTGATCGAAGTGGTCAAGCTGGTCGACCTGTCGGAAAGCGCGCACATCGAGCGTGAGCTGATGCTGGTCAAGGTCAAGGCCACGGGTGCCCAGCGCGCCGAGATCAAGCGCACCACGGATATTTTCCGCGGGCAGATCGTGGACGTCACCAGCAGCGTGTACACCGTGCAACTGGCTGGCACCAGCGACAAGCTCGACAGCTTCATCCAGGCCATCGGCACCGCCTCGATCCTGGAGACCGTGCGCAGCGGGGTCACCGGTATCGCACGTGGCGACAAAGTGCTGAGCATCTGAACAAGGCAGTAGAGGTGGCGGGCAGCCCCGCCACCTTCAACCAAATTAGCGTATGGCCACCGGCCAAGATAACAGGGGTAATTTCATGAAAGTTTACTACGACAAAGACTGCGACCTGTCCATCATCCAGGGCAAGAAAGTTGCCATCATCGGTTACGGCTCCCAGGGCCACGCTCAAGCGTGCAACCTGAAAGACTCCGGTGTTGACGTCACTGTCGGTCTGCGCAAAGGCTCGGCCACTGTTGCCAAGGCTGAAGCCCACGGTCTGAAAGTCGCTGACGTGGCCACTGCCGTCGCCGGCGCCGACCTGGTCATGATCCTGACCCCGGACGAGTTCCAATCCCAGCTGTACAAGAACGAAATCGAGCCGAACATCAAGAAAGGCGCCACCCTGGCCTTCTCCCACGGCTTCGCCATCCATTACAACCAGGTCGTGCCACGCGCTGACCTGGACGTGATCATGATCGCGCCGAAAGCCCCGGGCCACACCGTGCGTTCCGAGTTCGTCAAAGGCGGCGGTATCCCTGACCTGATCGCTATCTACCAGGACGCTTCGGGCAACGCCAAGAACGTCGCCCTGTCGTACGCTTCGGGCGTTGGCGGCGGCCGTACCGGCATCATCGAAACCACCTTCAAGGACGAGACCGAAACCGACCTGTTCGGTGAACAGGCCGTACTGTGCGGCGGTACCGTCGAGCTGGTGAAAGCCGGTTTCGAAACCTTGGTCGAAGCTGGCTACGCGCCGGAAATGGCCTACTTCGAGTGCCTGCACGAACTGAAGCTGATCGTTGACCTCATGTACGAAGGCGGTATCGCCAACATGAACTACTCGATCTCCAACAACGCCGAATACGGCGAGTACGTGACCGGCCCTGAAGTCATCAACGCCGAATCCCGTCAGGCCATGCGCAACGCTCTGAAGCGCATCCAGGACGGCGAATACGCCAAGATGTTCATCAGCGAAGGTGCCACTGGCTACCCATCGATGACCGCCAAGCGTCGCAACAACGCCGCTCACGGTATCGAAGTCATCGGCGAGCAACTGCGCTCGATGATGCCGTGGATCGCAGCGAACAAGATCGTCGACAAGGCCAAGAACTGATACAAGCCTTGTAGCGATGAAAACGCGGCTTCGGCCGCGTTTTTTCGTTATGGTGGTCAGGTTCTGGTATAAAGCTGCAACGTTTGCCGACGAACCCTCGTCGCAGACGTCTGTCGAAACTTTCCACACCGTTGCAAGGTACTGTCCATGAGCGAACGTCCCGAAGAGCCGCACACGGCCTCTGACGCCGAAAGCCTGCTGCCGATCGATGAGCATGTCGAAGAAGGGCATGACGCAGAAGGGCGTAAAGTCCGGCATCGCGGCATTTATCTGCTGCCCAACCTGTTCACCACGGCGAACCTGTTTGCCGGGTTCTACTCGATCATCAATTCCATCAGCGCGCAAAGTGCCCTGAGCGCCGGCAATTCTGTCGATGCCGCCAAGTACTTCTCGTACGCTGCCATCGCCATTTTCGTCGCCATGGTCCTCGATGGCCTGGACGGCCGCGTGGCGCGCATGACCAATACCCAGAGCGCTTTCGGCGCCGAGTACGACTCACTGTCGGACATGGTCGCCTTCGGCCTGGCGCCGGCGCTGCTGGCCTTCGGCTGGGCGCTGGGTGACATGGGCAAGGTCGGCTGGATGGTCGCCTTCATTTATGTAGCGGGCGCTGCCTTGCGCCTGGCCCGCTTCAATACCCAGGTCGGCAAGGCTGACAAGCGCTACTTCATCGGCCTGGCCAGCCCGGCGGCTGCCGGCGTGGTGGCGGGTACCGTGTGGGCATTCAGCGACTACGGCATCCAGGGTTCCAAGCTGTCGTTCCTGGTGGCGCTGCTGGTCGCGGCCGCGGGCATGCTGATGGTCAGCAACATCAAGTACAACAGCTTCAAGGAGCTGGACCTCAAGGGCCGTGTGCCGTTCGTGGCCATCCTGGCCGTGGTACTGGTGTTCGCCGTGGTCTTCAGTGACCCGCCGCGTATCCTGCTGCTGATTTTCCTCTGCTACGCTGCCTCCGGTCCTGTGCAGTACCTGTTGCGCAAGAGCCGGCACAAGACTGCCGAATAAGCTCATACTCTGCGGTCTGATGCTGTGATAGCCAGACCGTGGAGTGCTTATGCTGATCAAGCTTGCCAAGGCCTCGGACTCCAAAGAGTCCGAGGTCACCCCTCACGCTTCCTACCTCTCGCGCCGCACCCTCTTGGGTGGTTCCATGCTGGCCCTGGCTGCCACGGGACTGCCGCGCCTGGCTGCGGCCGACCCTTCCTTGTATGCGGACGTCGACCCTGGGAGAGCGCCCACGTGGTTCGCCAAGAAGCTGCCGAATACCCAATGGCAGGCGGTAACGGTGAAAGGGGAGGCCATCACCCCCTTCAAGGATGCCACCCACTACAACAATTACTACGAGTTCGGTACCGACAAGGGTGACCCTGCGGCGAATGCTGGTACGCTGAAGACCGAGCCGTGGAGCGTGGTGATCGATGGCGAGGTGGCCAAACCGGGGCGATATGCCCTGGAAGACTTCATGCAGCCTTACCAACTGCAGGAGCGCATCTACCGGATGCGTTGCGTGGAGGCGTGGTCCATGGTCATTCCCTGGTTGGGCTTCCCACTGGCGGACCTGCTCAAGCAGGTCGAGCCGACCAGCAAAGCCAGGTACATCCGTTTCGAGACCCTGAACGACCCGGCGGTGATGCCGGGCCAGCGGTCGGACTTCGCCCTTATCCAGTGGCCCTATGTAGAAGGCTTGCGTCTGGATGAAGCCATGCATCCGCTGACCATTCTTGCCGTAGGCATGTACGGGCGTGAGCTGCCCAACCAGAATGGCGCGCCGTTGCGGTTGGTGGTGCCGTGGAAGTATGGCTTCAAGGGCGTCAAGTCCATCGTGCGCATCAGCCTGGTCAGCGAGCAGCCCACGACGACCTGGCAGAACATCGCACCGGACGAGTACGGCTTCTTTGCCAACGTCAATCCCAAGGTCGACCACCCGCGCTGGACCCAGGCCCGCGAGCGGCGCTTGCCCAGCGGGCTGTTCAGCCCGAACGTGCGCGACACTCAGATGTTCAATGGTTATGAGGAGGAGGTGGCTTCTCTTTATACGGGTATGGATTTGCGGAAGAACTATTGATGCGTTTTCTGTGGTGGCGGTTGTTGGTGTTTCTGGTGGCGGGTGCCTGGCCATTCTGGTGGGTGTACCAGGCCTGGATCTTTGCGCTGGGGCCTGACCCGGGCAAGGTGCTGGTTGACCGGTTGGGCTTGGGCACCTTGGTGCTGTTGATGGTGACTTTGTGCGTGACGCCGTTGCAGCGGCTTACCGGCTGGCCGGGTTGGGTTGCAGTGCGGCGGCAGCTGGGGTTGTGGTGCTTTGCTTATGCGCTGATGCACCTGGCGGCGTACCTGTTCTTTGTCCTGGGGCTGGACTGGGGGCAGTTGGGCGTGGAATTGCGCAAACGGCCTTACATTATCGTGGGGGCGTTGGGGCTGCTCTGTTTGCTGGTAATGGCAGTGACCTCCAATCGTTACAGCCAACGGCGGTTAGGGCGGCGATGGAAGCTGCTGCATCGGCTTGCTTATATGGTTTTGGGGTTGGGGTTGCTGCATTTCCTCTGGGTGGTGCGGGCGGATTTGAAGGAGTGGTCGGTGTATGCGGGGGTAGGGGTTTTGTTGATGGTGGTGCGTGTGCCTGGTGTGGTGCGACGGCTTCCGCGGTTGGGTGCGGGTTAGGAGGTGCAGGGCTCTGGGCTTTCCGGCGTTCTCAAGACCAAGCGCCGCCCGCGCGGCGCTTCCCTGGCAAGGGCTCGGCGCCGCCCCCGCTCCCACATTTGTTTCGGGCCAATTATGTCTGTGCCATTACCTGGTCCGCCTTGTCCTTTCACTACAGATTTGAGGTGAACAAACAAGGCGGTCGAGGTGATCTAACAGGCATAACTGGCCCGAAACAGATGTAGGAGCAGAGCTTGCTCGCGAAGCGCCGCGCGGGCGGCGCTCGATCTCAAGAACGCCAGAAGCATCAAGGCAGGCACTTGGCGGCCTTGATACGGTGGCAAGCGGGAAGCTTTTGACTTAAAAGACAATTTGTTGAAATCAATGCTTGACCTCCCCACAGATCCCTCTATAATTCGCCCCACTTCCGGCGCAGACCAAACGGAAAACTCCTTGATAATCAAGCAGTTAACCAAAGTAACCCGCTCCGAAGTGTTTCGATCTGAACGTCGAAAGCGGTGAAAAAGGCAGTTGACAGCGACTCAAATCGCTGTAGAATTCGCCTCCCGCTAACGAGAGATCGAAGCGAGTCAAGTGGTTGAAGTTGAACGAGAAATTCGAAAATACTTCAAAATAAACGCTTGACAGG